>NZ_PITY01000001.1:0-5979 GCF_017577275.1 Thermobifida sp. | reverse complement strand
GCCGCCGGGCTGGCGGTGACAGGGCGTGGAGACCTCGCCGTTGGGCGGTCTGTGAAGCGCCAACCACCCAAGGTAGAGGCAGCGTGAACGCGCCTCAGCCACGGGAATCCCCCGCCTTCAGGCGTGGAGAGGAAGTCAACAAACATCTCACCGCGGTAGAGCACGACTGGGTCATGTGGGCTTACCGCGGTGAGACAGGTCCACGACGGGAACGTCAGGTGCGGATCACCGCGGACGACACCGTGGCCCAAGCGGTGGCCGCGTATCGGGAGATGGCGCAGCGCACTACGGAGATCGCATTGGCCTGTGACGACCTCCACCGTCCCGGCGTGCGGTCGCTGCGCGAGCACGGCCCCGCGCCCTCGCTGCGCTGGGTGCTGGTGCACCTGGTAGAGGAGACGGCCCGCCACGCCGGGCACGCTGACATCCTCCGCGAGCAGATCGACGGCGCGGTTGGCCGCTGAGACAGCGCGGCCTACCGTCCTGCTCGGAACGCAGCGCCCCGAGGTGGCGAGCCTGCTGGCGCGGGCCGTGACCGGCACTCCACGGCCCGCTGCCGGCCGACGTCAGGGTTTGCGGAGCACGCCGCCGAGCTCCCAGATCTTCTTGGTCTCGGAGGAGCGGCCGACGTAGGGGCGCAGCGGCTCGGGGACGGGGCTGAGCGGCGGCTGGTTCGGGTCGGGCCGCCATTGGGCGACGTCGACGATGCCGGGCTCGACGGGCTCCAGACCGGCGACGAACGCGTGCAGCTCCGCGGGGCGGCGCACCCGCCCCCACGGCCCCAGGGCGAGCATCTCTGCGGTGAAGGCGTCCCCCGCAGCCACATCGTCGCTGCACAGATGGGAGATAGCGAGATAGCTGCCGGACGGCACCGCGTCGAGCATGGTCCGCAGCGCACCCCCCGGGTCGGCACTGTCCGGCAGACAGTGCAGGACCGAGAAGTACAGCAGGCCGACCGGCTGGTCGAAGTCGATGAGGGCGCGCAGGTCCTCGCTGGCGAGGATCTGCTCGGGCTGGGCCATGTCCGCCGTGATCACCGTGGTGTTGCCGTCTCCGGCGAGCAGCGCACGCCCGTGCGCCAACACGATCGGGTCGATGTCGACGTACACGACCCGGGCGTCCGGTTGGAACTGCTGGGCGACCTCGTGCACGTTGTTCTTTGTGGGCATGCCGCTGCCCATGTCGATGAACTGGCGGATTCCGGCCTCGCGCGCCAGGTAGCGCACCGCGCGGTAGAGGAAGAGGCGGTTCTCCCGCGCGACGTCGAGCATTTCGGGCGAGACCTGGACCAGAGCGAGCGCCGCCTGGCGGTCGACCTCGAAATTGTCCTTACCCCCCATCCCATAGTCGTAGATTCGGGCGACGGTGGGCTGATCGGTACGGATTTCCGGAGACGTCGGACGGGTCGGTCCGGACACCTGACGCACACTCCTCACGGGATTTCGCTCATTGCCGTCGTGACGATAGTAATCGTTAGAGCAAGAATTTACCTATCTTTGACGCAATTAATTTCATATTTCAACCGTCATCGCCGCAGCACGCTCGTTTCCCGTGGTCACGACGCCCGCAACCCATTTCCTCATAAGGAATCGAAATGTCGCACTTATGGCTTTCTGCCGGTTTTTAGTCCTGGGCTTCGCAGAGATTCCTGCGCTGAGCAGGCACCGCCCCTCCACCAGCACCAGGCGTCTCGCCATGATCATTGTTGCTCGCACGCCGCAAAAAGAACCCGCAAAACCCCTCTTTTCGGACAGCACCTTGGTGCTGGCTCAGCGCAGCGCAGACTCGTATTCCCTGCGGGTGTAGGTCTCAGACGTGCGGGTGCCCCGGACACTGCAGGAGACGCTCAGATACTCCGCCGCATCCTCGCCATGGTCAAGGAAAACCAGGTCTGGCCTTTCCTCCTTCGGCACGTTGAGCATGAAAACGGCGCTCGTCCGGTCGAGGAGGCCGTCCCACCGGGTCACCGCAGCGGGTGCAGGCAGGGAGGACAAGCGGACCGTTCCCGGACAGGTCTTCCGGACCAGGGCGAGGGTTTCCGGAGTGTCCATCATGAGGGGCGCCCGGTCACAGAAGCGGGCCCACTCCCCCGCGCTCGCGCACTCCCCCGGCCTTTCCTCAGTCGGCTTGCTCTCGTCATGCACCGGGGGTGCACTGTCTAGCCCGGACGGCCGGGGACCGAACTCCTCGCGCAGAGTCACCCGTCCCATGTACCGGCTGTAGTAGGAGCCGGAGTAGTGGGTGCCGACCACGGCAAGGTCGAAACGGCCGGGCAGGTACTTCCACAGTGCCCAGAGGACCCCTTCGAACTGCTCCTTCCAGTCCGCGGGGATGCTGCCGCCCAGGTCGTCCTCCACCGACACCGAGGCGTAGACCACCGTGCCTTCCGCCTCGTCCTCGTAGACGAGGACAAAGGGATCGAGCGAACTCCCTTGTCCCTCGAACTCTTCGAGGAACACTGCGACGTCAGTGGGGCGGGTGGGGCGCGGGCCGTACTGGACGGCGAGGAAACCGAGGATGAGCAGGAGCACCAGGCTGAGCACTCCCCCGATCACCAGCCAGGCAGCCTTACGCGAGGCGTGGGGAGCCGGCGTCTGCGGTGGGACGGCGGCAGGCCCCAGGGGAAGACCGCAGTGGCTGCAGAACGGACCGCGGACAGGTGCAGTGCAGCGGGGACAGTTCATGGCATTCCTCAACGGTGGGGGATGGATACCGCAAGGCTCGAGGCCCTCAGCCGAGAAGCCCGCAACCCGAAGAGCGTGTGACGATTACACCACGACAAAACTATGTTTGCAAAGTTTTCGCTGATTAAGTGAAGCCATGTTAACTCTCGGTAGAGTGTCCTGGGCTGCCCGCCTTTGACCGCTCAGCGCCGAGAGGCGGCGCAGTCGACAGCAACGGGCTATCGCCACACCGCCAGCAGGTGCCCCCTGGGAAACGGAGTCTTGTTCCTACGACCGGCACGGTTGACCATCGCGCCTGCACAGGGCGTGACCGGCTAGTGGGACAAAGGGGTGCGGCGGTGGCGGGACAAGTCCGTGCCGCCACACCTGGAGTCCGGGTTCGCTATCGAAAGTGCCTGGCTGCGGGCAGGCCGAGACCGCCGGGCTCACCTGGTCGAGGAGCTGGACGAACAAGCCTGAGAGGCATCTGCTGATACAGCAGTGGATGCTCTTGAGCCTTCCCGGCTACAACCGGTCGTTCTTGACACTTGCGAGGAAGGCGACCCATTCAGCCTGGATGAAACCCAGGTGACCGAGGTGTCGGTTCTGAATGTCACGCACCAGGACTGACTCGGGAGTCCCAGCGACCTCAACGCAGTTGCCGCCGGTCTGGTTGCTGTGACTGGACTTGCGCCAGGAAATGGCGACCTCGACGCAAGCTCCCGCGTTACCGCCGCTGCAGCTGGATTTACGCCAGTCAAGGCTCTTGATCGCGAGAGTTCTCCTCTCGCTTCATGAAGGATCTTGAGGGGGTTCACGTCGAGGCAAGGCCTCCGCCTGCAGCGCACCGAAGATAGTGTTGCATCGCTGTATATCTTCAAGTGTGCCAGTGACAAATTCCCCATCATGTGCTCTGCATGAGCTAGTGGTGAGCGATCCGAGAACGCCATGATGCGAAACGGTCCGGACAGTCCGGGATGGGATACCAGACGTCCTGGGGAATCACTTGGAACTTGATTCGGTCCTCGTCCACCAATTTCGCTATATGGTGAAGTTGGTCTCGCATAATCTCTGGCGTTCCGAAACGGCGGCGGAGGACGACTTCGTCCACAACGAACCACAGTAGCGGCCTGTCAGGTCCCTCAACTACTTTACTTCATGCCGTTTGACGCGAGCTTCCGCAAGCCGATCGATCTCGTCTTTCCCCGCAATAGGACGCCCTTCACGCATGACCACTCGCGCGTAGTCCTCTGTCTGGAGAAGTCCAGGGATGAGGACCGTTTGGTACTCGCGGAGCTCGGTTGCTACCCGCTCCAAAGCGATGATGCCAGCAAACCAGTCAGGCGCTCCTTCCCGGCTTGCAAGGCTGATCCACAGCCGGGTGAAGGAGCTTCCTGTGTTGTAGACAGCGTCCAGTTTTCCGCAAAATCCTTTGTGGGAAGTCGTGTTCCCCACTCAATAGCACTGAACATCGACGGAGAAACATTTTTTTCGCCTTGGCCACCTCAGCCTGCGAAAGCCCAGATAGTTGCCTGAATCTTCACAGCTCGACCCCAAACCGAATCCGCACCGGGTGTTGGGTGTCCACCATGCTCTACATCTCAACACAAACCAACTGGATCCACTATTGAAATCGACTAAAACTCCAAATGAGTGGACCCTATAGAAAAGGGTTCTTCGCGGTGAGGCTGTCCCCCGGCCAGCCCGCCCCTCGCAGCGCCCGACCCGCACTCACCTGTCCGCCGCGCTGACCGCAGGGGACCACCCCCTGCGCGGCGCCCGACCAGTGGAGAAACCGCACCCATGGACCACGACACCGCCCCCTCCGGCGAGGGGTTCGTGACCCTGTACGCCGGGCCGCTGGACGGCCTGGTGCTCACTGCCGCCCACCTGGACCGCATGGCCCAGGACCACGGCAGCGAACGCTACTTCCTGCTGACCAACCGCGGCGTCACCGGCCTCTACCAGGAGGTCGACGGCCGCTGGGTCTACGCCACCCCGCGCCTGCCGGCCGCCCCCGACCAGCCCACCGACCAGCCCGAGGAGCCCGCATGACCCCCACCCCCAAGACCCCGGACGGGCAGGAGACCGACGAGGTCTACCGGGTGCGCGGCCAGCGGGTCTGGCGCGACGGCGCCGAGCTGTCCACCCGCCGCATCGAGGCCCTGGCCGCCCGCCTGGCCGCCGTGGCCCGCGCCCGCCGCGAGGCCGAACTGCGCGCCGCCTACCCCGTCGGCACCCGGGTGTGGCTGAGAGGCGACCCGACGCCCCGCACCGTCACCGGCTACACCGACTCCCCGGGCCTTCCGCCCTCGCTGCGCCTGTCCGGCCACACCATCGCCCGCCCCCGCCAGGTCACCCGCAACCCCCCGACCTGACCCGGGCACACCACGACCTTCTTTCCGCCCGACGGCCGCCCGGCCGTCCCGACCCCCACGGAGCCGCACCATGCCCGTGTCCGTTCCGCCGTCGCCGCCGCCCCGCCCCCGGATGCGCCCGCCGCGCCCCTGGGTGCCCGACGACCCGCCCGAGACCGTGCTGCCCGCCTGGATATACACCCGCCGGGAGCCGCACCCGCCGCACCGCGTGGTCCGCCCCGACGCTCCCCCGCAGTCGGAGCCGGTCCGGCCGCGGCGGTCCCGCGGCCGGCACGCCCGGCACCGGCGTGTCCGAGAGTGCTCTGCAGAGCAGCGGGAGCTGATCGTGCTGGCCGCGCTGCTCGGCGCGCTCCTCGGCGGGTACGCCTGCCTCGCCGTGACCGTCTCCGTCTGCCCCCTGTGAACAAGGGCGGGGAGCGGAGAGTGCGCCGCCGGGCCGGGACGCCCTCCCGGCCCGGCGGTGTTCTTCCTCCGCGACCTCGGAGAACCGGACACGGCGGCACGTTCCAGCCAGTCTGTGTACACCGAGCACCAAACAACAACAGACGAAACAGAATGGGATTGACATAGTTTTCGTACATCATCTAAGTTCGCCGCACCGTACCCCCCCCGTTCCGGCCCCGCCCCCGCTCGCGTCCGCCCCCGCGTGTTGGAGCCCTCATGCCCCCCCCTGACCGAAAGCCCCGCCAGGTCACCCCCACCGAACTGCTCGACATCCGCGAAGCCGAGTGGCGGCCCCGCCTGGAGTCGCGCTCCCTCGTCAGCGAGACCGTGCTGCCCCAAAACCACCTGGACCGGGCCGGGGTCGCGCTCGGCCGCGCCCTCCCCCAGGCCCTCGACCGGGGAGGCGAGCCCCGTCTGCTCCGCTGGCCCGCCTGCATGGCCGCCGTCACCGCCGGCATCGCCACCGCCCGCTACTCCCAGGGCGCGTTCTGGCC
>NZ_PITY01000022.1:0-256073 GCF_017577275.1 Thermobifida sp. | reverse complement strand
CGGCCCGGGAGGCGACGGGCGCCCGCGGGTGGGGTGTGCGGCGGGCTGCCCCGTCTTCGGGGTAGTCCTCCCCCCCGCCCGTGTTGGTCCCGGTGGCGCCGCGGCCCAGCAGTTCGATCGTGCCGTCGGCGGCGATGGTCCCGTAGTCACCGGAGAGTGCCCAGCGGCGTCCGGAAGCGTCGACGGGGAAAGTCTGCGCGGTCTTCTCCGGGTCGTTGTAGTAGCCGAGGGGGATGCGTCCGGTGCGGGCGATCCGGCCGATCTGGTCGGATCCGGGAGGCAGGGGGCGCAACTGGTCGTCGAGGACGGCGACACTCGCTCCCATGGTGAAGCGCCGGGTCTTTCCGCTGAGCCGGGCGGAGGCGGAGCCGCACACCCCGGTTTCGCTTCCTCCGTAGTTGTCGCGGATGGCGATGGTCGGTTTCCACGCCCGCCACAGTTGGCGCGCGGTCGTGGTGAGCGGGGTGCCGCCGGAGCTGAGCGTGGTCAGGCTCGGACATCGTCCCGGGCTGCGCAGCAGCTCGTGAGCGAGGGGGCGGGCCATGGCGTCGCCGACGCACTGGACGATGGTCACTTTTTCGCGGTGGGCGAGTTCCACGGTCCGGGTGGGGGAGAAGACCCGGTCGGTGTTGAGCACCACGGTGGAACCCGACAGCAGCATGCTCAGCGCGTTCCACTGGCCTGCGGCGTGCATGACCGGGCCGAGGACGAGCATGCGTTGCGGGGTGGTGCGGGCGGCGCGTTCCGCGACGACTGCGGCGCTCGTGGCCCGCGGGGTGCCGCGGCGGCGCTGTTCCAGAGCCACGTGGAAGATGTCTTCCTGCCGCCACATGACGCCTTTGGGATAGCCGGTGGTGCCGCCGGTGTAGAGCAGGTAGAGGTCGTCGCCGCTGGTGGCGGGCAGCGGGGTGGTGGAGTGGGCGGCGTCGGCCAGGGCAGTCTCGTAGTCGATGCCGTCCCCGTGCTCGCCGGTGCCGTCGTCGAGGAGGACGACGTGGCGCAGGAGCGGCAGTTCGTGCCGGATGCGGGCAACAGTGGCAGCGAGAGAGCGTTCAGCGATGAGGGCGACCGAGTCGGAGTCGCGGAGCACGTAGCGGAGTTCCGCAGCGACGTACCGGTAGTTGACGTTGATGGGGACGGCTTTGGCACGCCAGACGCCGAATGCGGCCTCCAGCCATTCGGCCCGGTTGAAGCTGAGGATGGCGACGTGCTCCCCGGGGCGGATTCCCGCGTCGATCAGGTGCCGGGCGACGAGGGTGGCGCGGGCGTCCAGCTCGGCGTAGGTGAGGCGCCGCGGGCCCGCGACGAGGGCGAGTCGGTGGGGGACTGCTGTCGCGACGGCGGACAGCAAGCCGGACAAGGAGAGGTCACTGTGAGTGGTCGAACAGATCTCCGCTCCCAGAACTCGCATTTCGGTCATATTTCGCCTCTGTTGCTGTTGTGCCCGTGGGCGGGTATGACGACCGATCTTGCATCTATGACCTGGGTCACATTTGGCCGGGGTTGGCTATTGGAAAAAGCGACAAACGCGGCAGAACCCGATGTGCGGCAGGGGAACAGGCGCCCTGCTGTGAAGTGCACCACCGTCGGAAGAAAAAGAGAAGCGAAAGGTGTGCGGAACGTCACCGTGCTGCGGTGGAAACAGCAGGGAAATCGACGGTGTGCGGTTGCTCACGGGGCGTTTCTGCGCGCGGGAGCCTGCGCGTTATCTCTCAAACCTCCGTGGCGTCGGTGGCCGACTGGGCGGCGCGGCCAGTCCGACCAGCGCACCCGTGGCAGCGGAGTGAGCACCCGACGTACTTGCGCATGCGATCCTTCCCCGCGGCGACCGGCTGGTGCCAGCCGCCGGACCGCGCCCCCCATCCCACCGGGAACCCCGGTGTCCTCTCCGCTGCAGCGGCTGTGCCGCTGCGGTCACACACAAGTCCATCCCCGTCCTCCCTCCCCACCCCGGCACAGCCGGGGCCCTCACGCACGGCGGCGCCCAGCACCGGCGCCACCAGTGGTCCCCACGATCCTGATCACGGATGTATCACCGTTCAACGACGCGGGTATCCCGAACAGACAACGATCCCCGGAGATCGGAGCGGTCCGATGAGCCCACGTCCATCGGGAGCAGACAGCGTCCCCGCATCCTGGTCCGCCGAACAGCACATCGCCGTGGCGGAACGGCGATCCGCGCACAACTACCACCCGCTGCCCGTGGTGATCGCGCACGGCGAAGGAGCCTGGGTAACCGACGTGGCGGGCCGTCGCTATCTGGACTGCCTCGCCGGATACTCAGCGGTCAACTTCGGACACCGCAACCCTGAACTCCTCGCCGCCGCCCGCGCTCAGCTCGACCGGATCACCCTCACCAGCCGCGCCTTCCACCACGACCGGTTCGCACCGTTCGTCGCCGCGCTCGCCGATCTCGTCGGCAAAGAACAGGTGCTTCCGGTCAACACGGGAGCTGAAGCGGTCGAAACCGGGATCAAGATCGCCCGCAAATGGGGATACGAGGTCAAAGGCGTCCCCGACGGGCGCGCCGTCATCGTCGTGGCCAGCGGAAACTTCCACGGACGCACCACCACGATCGTGTCCTTCTCCACCGACCCTGCCGCCTACCGCGGCTTCGGACCACCCACTCCAGGATTCCGCATCGTGCCCTACGGGGACGCCGCGGCACTCGCCGACGCTATCGACGCCGACACCGTCGCAGTCCTCGTCGAACCGGTGCAGGGCGAAGCCGGGGTGATCGTGCCGCCTGCCGACTACCTGCCACGCGTCCGGGACCTGTGCACCCGTGCCGGCATCCTGCTGATTGCAGACGAAGTGCAGTCCGGGCTGGGACGCACCGGCACCGTGCGGGCCTGCGACCACAGCGGAGTCGACGCCGATATCTACCTGTTCGGCAAAGCGCTGGGCGGCGGCATCCTGCCCGTGGCGGCGGCGGTAGGCGACGCGGAAGTCTTCGACGTGATCCGCCCCGGCCAGCACGGCAGCACCTTCGGCGGCAACGCCCTCGCCTGCGCGGTCGGCACTGCCGTGGTGGGCCTCGTCCGCGACGGCCCTTACCTGGACCATGTCCGCGCCCTCGCCCCCGTGCTGCGCGCCCGCCTCGACCAACTGGTCGGCAACGGCGTGGTCGCGGCCCGCAGCATCGGCCTGTGGGCTGGGATCGACGTCGACCCGACTCTGGCCACCGGAAGAGAACTGTGCGAACGGCTCCTGCAGCGGGGTGTGCTCGTCAAAGACACGCACGGCTCAACGATCCGGCTCTCCCCGCCGCTGGTCATCACCGAAGACGAACTGCACTGGGCAGTGGACCAGATCGCCGCAGTGCTCGCAGACCTGCGGGCCGGACGGTAAGCCGGGTCACCCCACCTCGCCCGCGAGAGTGTCCACGGTCGCCCCCGCCACCACCGCGAAAGTGGCATAGAGCGGACGGCCCGGGCCGGTTTCGATCTGCTCGATGACCCGCTCACCGACCGCCCGGTGCCCAGCGGCGTTGGGGTGGAAGGTACTGCGGTCCACAGTCACCCCGGTGGCGAGGTCCCGCAACTGCACCCCGTTCACCCACGGCTCGTCCGAGCCGATCTCGTGGCCGTCCAACGCGTGGTAGACGTCCACGAACTCCACGCTGCCCACCCCGCCCGACGCGGCAATCTCCTCGTCGTGGACCGCGACAGCCTCGGCGAGCTGCTGGTTGAACTCCTGAATGGTTTCGTTGAGCCACCGCTGGTTGCTCGCGGTCAGCGTGTAGTAGGCGCCGGTCGGTTCCTCCGGAAAAATCCGGGGGTAGCCCACGACAAGGATCCGGGCGTCCGGCGCGCGGGTGCGCACTTCGCTGATGAGCTCTTCAAACGTCGTCTCGAATTTCGCCATCCGCTTGCGGATAGCGTCCTCCTGGTCCGTGCACGCCTTGCTGTCCAGCAGCGGCACCCGCACCATGCAGGTCTTCAAAACCGTGGAGAACCCCAGATCGTTGCCGCCGATCCCGATCGTCACCAGCGACGTGTGAGGGGAGTTCCAGTCCAGCTGCGAGCCGACCTCGTCGATAGCGTCAAGCATGGCGTAGCCGCGCTGGCCGCTGCAGGCCAGGAACGACAAGTGTCCGGCGAAGTCGTAGGCTTCGGCGACCAGCTCCGGATAGGCGTTAGCGGACCGCCAGCAACCGCCCTTCACCGCGGTGCCGGGATAGTAGTCGCGGGCCCCGTCCCCCGAAGAGTACGAATCCCCGAGCGCGTAATAGTTCCCCCAGGTCGCTGCCTGGACCGGAGAAAGCAGCAGAAACTCGCCGTCCTCCGCAGGCTGTCCGCGGGAGTCGACCGGCACCCCCAGGCACCAGTCCTGGGTGGCCTCACACCACATGCGCCACAGCGTCTCGCGCCCCGTCGGGACAGCCAAGACCAGCGTGAGCGCTGTCACAAGTACAAGAGCGGGGATACCGAGGAACAACCGTCGTCTGATCGCCGCACGTGGTCCGCTGCCCACAAACCTCCCCCGTGGACCGTCCGGCCTGTCTGTTCGAAGCAAAGAGTACCTGGGCACAGCGGGTGTTTTCCGGGCTGACTGGGAGATCTCGCCGCATTTCGGGGGAAGGGACCATCCAGCCCGGAAGGGAGGAGAACTGTCCCCGTTGCGGGTACGGCTGAGGCCCGGAGTGTCCCGCCGGCACACCTCGAAGCGACAGCCCTCCCGCCCGCACCACAGCACCCCGGGACTGCCCTGCCCGGCAAGCAGGCACCCGACCCCTAAGTGTGGCCGAAACCCACCGTCCGGCCGGGGTTGTAGGTGTTTTCTCCATACGGTTTCCGCGTCCCGCGTGCTAGATGTGGTGCACAACACTCCGTCACCGGGGAGCGTTAGGGGAGGCACCCGACGCTCACCGCATCCGCACCGTCCACGAAGGGGTCGCGTTTCATGACACTCAAGCCGCAGCCGCCGATCCTGTGGAGTCCCGACGAGGAGCGCAAAGAACGCGCCAACCTCACCGCGTTCACCCGCTGGGTGCGGGAGCACCGCGGTGTGGACGCACCGGACTACGAGGCACTGTGGCGCTGGTCGGTAACCGACCTCGAAGGATTCTGGTCCGCGATCTGGGAGTACTACCGGGTGCGCGCCGCCACCCCGTACACCACAGTGCTCGCCTCCGACGCCATGCCCGGCGCCGTCTGGTTCCCCGGCGCCACCCTCAACTACGCCGAGCACATCTTCCGCGACCGTGACCCATCAGCCGTGGCGATCCGGCACGCGTCCGAACTCCGGCCGTTGACCGAGTGGACCTGGGGAGAACTGCGGACCCGCACCGCCGCGATCGCTGCGGCCCTCCGCAGCCTCGGGGTGGGCCCCGGCGACCGGGTCGTGGCCTACCTGCCGAACATCGCCGAGGCGACGGCCGCATTCCTCGCCTGCGCCGCGATCGGTGCGACCTGGTCGTCCTGTTCCCCCGACTTCGGGGTGCGCAGCGTCCTCGACCGGTTCGCGCAGATCGAACCGAAAGTGCTGCTGGCCGTGGACGGCTACCGCTACGGCGGTAAGGACTTCGACCGCCGTGACGTGCTCAAAGCCCTGCGCGACGGCATGCCCAGCCTGCAGCACACCGTCGTCCTGCCGTACCTGGGCTGCGGCCCTGTCGCCGACACCCTGTCCTGGGCGGAGTTCGAAGCCGCGGGCGAAGGCGCGGAACTGGAGTTCACCCCGCTGCCGTTCGACCATCCGCTATGGGTGCTGTACTCGTCGGGGACCACAGGCCTGCCCAAGGCCATCGTGCACGGCCACGGCGGCATCCTGCTGGAGCAGTTGAAGAACCTGCACCTGCACCTGGACGCCCACGCCGACGACCGGGTGTTCTGGTTCACCACCACCGGCTGGATGATGTGGAACTTCCTGGTCAGCGTGCTGCTCACGGACGCGTCCATCGTGCTGTACGACGGCAGCCCTGCCTACCCCGACCTGGGAGTGCTCTGGGATCTGGCGGAACGCGCCGGGATCACCATCTTCGGCACCAGCGCCGGCTACCTGGCGAACTGCCGGAAAGCGGGCATCCACCCCACCGGCGGGCGGAACCTGTCCGCGCTGCACGCCATCGGCTCTACCGGCTCCCCGCTGTCCCCGGACGAGTTCGCGTGGTGCTACCAGGAGTTCGGCTCCGACCTGTGGCTGTTCTCCACCAGCGGCGGCACGGACATCTGCAGCTGCCTCGTCGGCGGGGTGCCCACCCTGCCCGTCTACCAGGGAGAGATCCAGGCCCGCTCCCTCGGCATGGCAGTGGCCTCCTGGGACAGCGCAGGCAACGAACTCGTAGGCGAAGTCGGGGAGCTCGTGGTGACCCGTCCCGCCCCGTCCATGCCCCTCTACTTCTGGGGGGACAAGGACGGCAGCCGGCTCCGCGACAGCTACTTCTCCATGTACCCGGGGGTGTGGCGGCACGGCGACTGGATCGAGATCACCGACCGCGGCACCGCGATCATCTACGGGCGCTCCGACTCCACCATCAACCGCGGCGGGGTACGGATGGGCACCAGCGAGATCTACCGCTCCGTGCTGGCCCTGGAAGAAGTCATCGACGCCCTCGTCGTCGACGTGCCACAGTCCGACGGAAGCTCCCGGATCGAACTGTTCGTGGTACTGCGCGAGAACACCGTGCTCGACGACGACCTGGTGCGGCGGATCAAACAGGGCATCCGCGAAGACTGCTCGCCGCGGCACGTGCCCGACGGGATCCAGGCTATTCCGGCTGTGCCGCGCACCCTGTCCGGCAAAGTGCTCGAGGTTCCCGTCAAACGCATCCTCATGGGAGAACCACCGGAACGCGTCGTCAGCCGCGACTCGCTCGCCAACCCGGAGGCGTTGGACTACTTCGTCCACCAGTCCCGCGACGCGTAACCGGCGGCACCGCAGTCCGCGGGGATGCGGCACGGGACCGGGGACGAATCCGGTCTTTCTTCATCGGGAATCAACACGCGACCCCCTACCCTGGTCCACGTGCCGCATCCACAGCCCACACCACACCTGCGCCGTCCGGCGTGGCCGGAGCCGGGACGACTGGTCGGCGTCGACATTGCCCGGCTGCTCGCCGTGTTCGGCATGTTCGCTGTCCACTTGGGCGTGACCTCCATCGGCCTGCTGGACGGTTCCGCCGCCGACACCCTCCACGAACTGATGCGCGGCCGCTCCTCTGCCCTGTTCGCGTTCCTGGCCGGGGTGTCCCTCGCCCTCGTGTCGGGACGGCAAACCCCGCTGGAAGGGGAGCCGCTCCGCAGGGTGACCCTCAAAGTCCTGGTGCGCGCCGTCCTGCTCCTCCTGCTCGGAGTGTTCCTGGACGCACTCGCCACCTCGGTCGCGGTCATCCTGGTCTACTACGCCGGCTACTTTCTGCTCGCGGTGCCGCTGCTGCGGCTGGGCCCGGCCCCGCTGGCCGCCATCGCCACGGGGATCGCCCTCCTCGGGCCGCAACTGTCGTTCCTGCTCCGCACCGTGCTGGGCGACCCCGGGTCCCCGCCGGCCTCGATCACCGGCCTCGGCGACTTCTTCCTCAACGGCTACTATCCGGCGTTCACGTTCATGGCGTTCGTGGTCGCCGGTATGGCGGTGGGCCGCCTCGACCTGAATGCACCAGCGGTGCGCGGCGTCCTGGCCGGCCTGGGCGCAGTCCTGGTCCTGGCCGGATACGGCGTGTCATGGCTGCTCGTCTACCCGCTCGGCGGAATCGACCGGATCGCCGCGACTTTCCTCCCCCTGTTCTACGGCACCGCGGAGACCACGGTCTCCCCTGAAGGGTGGGCCATGCTCCGCGACCTGGCGGCAGAAGAGATCGCTTCCCGGCACGGCACGGTTCCCGTGGACACCCCGGCCTGGCTGCTGGTGTCCTCCCCCCACAGCGGCACCACGTTCGAAATCGCCGGGGCAGTCGGAACCGCGCTCCTCATCCTCGTGGGCTGCCTCTTCGCCGCCGACGTGCTGCGCTGGGGGGTCTACCCGCTGGCCGCTGCCGGTTCGATGGCCCTCACCTGCTACGTGGGGCACATCGTGGTGCTGGCCGCGCTGGGGGACGTCACCGGTGAAGCGCCGCCGTGGCTGTGGGAGATGTTCGTAGCCGGAGCACTGCTCTTCGCCACCGCGTGGAAGACTTTCCTGGGCCGCGGCCCCCTCGAGCGTTTCCTCGGCTGGACCGCCGAGCAGGTGGCCGGCCGGTCTCCTGCCTCGCCGCCCCACGGCGGATCACGCCTGTCCTCGCCCCCGCCGTCGCCTCCCGCGGAGTAGCGGCCGCACCGGCACAGACGCGCTCCAGACCAGAGAACCCCCGGAAGAACTGGGCGGCAGCAGAACACGTGACAGGGCCAGGACTGGCGTGCCGCATGCGGAAACGCCCGGGAAGAGGCGCGGCCAAACCCGGCCCCGGCCTCTGCGGTGACGCTTGAGACCGGGGCGGGCATGGGCCAGCGCCAGGCCGGGAGATAGCACGAGATGGACGGTCCGTCAGCCTTGTACGGTCCGACACATCCAGTCGACAGGCGTCGACGACACCAGGTCCGGTTGAGGCCGTACGGGCAGTGGTGGGAGGCAGAGGCACACCATCTACTCCGCCTCCCACCAACCGGAACCGGTACTTCACACCCTAGGCTGCGGTCCGGCTCCAGGCCCTCCGCCACTGGTTGCGACAACGTCTGGAACTGGTGAAACCCCGGCAAAAAAAGCAGGGCGGGTGTCAACCTCGCCGACTGCTGCGCGACATGCGCGCCTGCGTGCGGTCACGGTGCACCAGCGAATCCCCGGTGGTGCGGGTGTGCGCCCGCACCAGCCGCCGGGCGTCGTCGATCGAGGTGCGTGCCACCTCGGGCCGCGCCGCTGTCGCCGGGCGGGGCTCATCGTGGGGGAGCCCGAGGTCGGGGGGAAGCCCGGCACGGCTCACCACCCGCAGTTGTGCCTTCTCCTGGGAGATCGACGGCCGGATACTGCCGTTGGGGGTCTTCCAGCGCCGCAGCCGGTGTTCCAACCATTCGGTGCCCTGGTAGCCCTCGCCGCGCGGCCACGGCATCCCGTCGGGGCGGGTAGTGAGCGCGTACTGGAGGTCCGCCACGGACCATCCGGCGGCGAAGAACCGGGTGGCTTCCTTGCGGAAGACCGTGAAGTCCACCCCGGCCAGCGACGGGTCGTTCCGCCGCAGCAGTTCACAGGCCCGGTGGATCTCCCGGGGCGTGTACACGGGGGAGTTCCACGGATTCGGGCGCGGCGGGCGGAGGAGCGCGTCGTCGACGGTGACCACAACCTCGCCGTCGCGCCGGTCCCAGATCTTCACCCGGTCGCGGGGCCACCCCTGCGACTCCACCAAGGCCGTGGCCAATTTGCGCAGGTCGACATCGTCGTCACTGGACAGCCGGAATTCGGCCATGGGGCGCCTCCTCTTCTCCGCGCTCCCAGCGTAGGTCAAGGTCAGCGCAGAGACACGCCCTGATTTTGCGCTGGAAGGAAGATGACGCGAGACGCTCCGAGTAGGGTGGTTATTTTCCGCCGTTTCTCGTGCGTGGGAGGAGGAAGAGCAGGTGAGCGTTCAGGCACATGCCCGCGCCCGAGCCGCAGCAGACCGGCTGCGTTCCCGTACCGGGGTCGACCGCTACACCACCGCGGTGATCCTCGGTTCGGGGTGGAACGCGGCAGCCGACGCGTTGGGTGCTTCCGGTGTGGAAATCGACGTCACCCAGCTTCCCGGGTTTGTGGAGCCTTACGCGCTGGGACACCAAGGGCTGGTGCGGAGCGTGTCCGGGCACCGGGGGGACATGCTGGTGTTCCTGGGCCGCCCCCACTTGTACGAGGGGCACGACGCGGACACGGTGGTGCATAGCGTGCGCACCGCGGTGGCGGCGGGTGCGGACACGGTCGTGCTCACCAACGCTGCCGGATCCCTCGACCCGAACCTGGAAGTAGGCCAGTTGGCGCTGGTTGCCGACCACATCAACTTGACGGGACGGTCTCCCGTCGTCGGTCCGCGGTTCGTGGACCTCACCGACGCGTACAGCCCTGAGCTGCGCGCCGTGGCCCGCGAAGTTGACCCGTCGCTCCCGGAAGCCGTCTACGCGGCCCTGCCTGGGCCGCAGTTCGAAACCCCCGCCGAGGCCCGCATGCTCCGCACGCTCGGCGCGGACCTGGTGGGGATGTCCACGGTGTTGGAAACGATCGCTGCCCGGGAACTCGGCGCCCGCGTGCTCGCCCTCTCCCTGGTCACCAATCTCGCCGCGGGCCTGGGCAGAGGCCCGATCCTGCCCGAGGACGTGCTCCGCACTGGGCGGGCCGCCGCGACAGAGGCCGGTGTCCTGCTGGCGGATGTGGTGAAGAAAATCTGACCGGGAACTCCCGGACCGGTGACGGGGAACAGGACGAGACCGGCGGGGCCCAGAACAGGAGGGGTCCCCGCCCCTGCCTGCACGGTCCCTCCAGCCCGCAGCACCCGGGGCCGACGTCAGCCCACGGACCGCGGAGCAGCTCGCTCACCTGCCCCGTCGAGACCCCGATCCGCTGCGGGGATGCGGCAATCCTAGGCCCGCTGCCGTGCCTCAGCTGGCCAGGTCACGGCTGCTCTCCCCACCCCCACAGAGGGTCCGGGGGAAGCACGTCCGGGGAGAGCTCCGCGTCGGCGGCGTTGATGACCGGAACGTACTCGTCATCCACGGTGAACTCGCGGCCGCCCAGCTCGAACGTGGGGACCAAGTGCGTATCCACCGGTCCGATACGCGTGTTCCGCGGAAAGACCCGCCACACTTCGCGGGGACGTTTCTTGCGGAATCTGCGGTTCGCGACCACCACCACCGAAGTGTCCGTGACCACCACGTAGCAGGTCGCTGAATCGTTCCACGTGGCAGGGAAGACGTAGCGGATCTCTGCGTCGACCGGAAGAAAACCTTTCAAACGGGTGCGGACCGCGGTGGGAACAGGCATGGGACCTCCTCGCGACTGGGTGGAACACCGTCCACAGCCAAGCGGTCTCGTGTGTGGACTTCCCCACTTTTGAGGAAATTCGCTGGTAGAACGGTTTTTCAGTCTCAATTCATGAGAAATCCCGTAGACGGAACTCCCCCGTCTTGCTATCTCTTCGTGCGGATCGGATCGGAAAGACGAGGGTTGACCAGTGGGCAGTGATGCGCGGCGGCCGGCCAGGGCGCCCGACAAGATCGATCAGGCGATCATCGACGTGCTCGCGCAGGATGCGCGGATCGGCGTGAGTGAGCTCGCCGAAATGGTCAACATCTCCCGGGCCACCGCCTACAACCGCATCAAGCGGCTCACCGACGAGGGAGTGATCCGCGGCTACTCCGCGGTCGTGGACCACGCCCGGATGGGGCTCGGCATCACCGCGCTCATCCTGATCTCGGGAAGCCAACCCGATTGGCGGGCCAACCGCGAGATCATCTCCTCCTACCCCGAAGTCGAATACTGCTGGTACGTCGCGGGGTCGGCGGACATCGTGCTGCTGGTGCGGCTGGCCAACACCGATCAGCTCCGCGACCTCATCCTCACCCGACTGCAGTCGCTTCCCGGCGTCAACTCCACGCAGACCCTCACCGTCATCGACGAGGTCGTGCACCGTACCGTGGTGCGACCGCCGCAGGACTGCTGATTGCAGCATTTCACGTCTCCGCGCCCACCGGCACCCGGGCCCGCGCCTGCTGGTCTTGGCGGGCGGTTTCCGCGCCCAGCGCGATCGGCGCGGCCAACCATTCGTCGTTCAACCCGAACGCGTCCACCAGGTCGCGGGCGTGAGGGCGCAGCTCCTGGCACAGCGCGTTCACCGTCGCGGTGACCGCCTTGGCCCGGGCCGGGGTGAGCCGCCCGTGCTCCAGAAACCAGGCGCGCTCCTGCTCCACCAGGGAGAGCGCAGCCAGGTCGCACAGGCGCTCCACGACCGCCCGCGTGCCTTCGTCTTCAATCCGGGCGACACCGGAAGCGAACGCTTCGAACACCAGCCGGTCCACGTGGGCGCGGGCTGCGAGCAGCACATGGTCTTGCACGTTGTTGACCACGTCGAACGGGTCGGCATCGGCGGGGGCGGCGCGGAGCCGGCGCGCCAGCCCTTCCAGCACGTGGTTCTCCCGGTCTGCCAGCAGGGCACGCTGCCATTCCCGGTTCCGCAGGTCGTCCTCGTCTCCGCGCCCCGGGGCAGCCTGGACCAGGCGGTCCAGCAGTGAGCGGGCAGCCGTGCGCTCGATCACGGTGCCGAGGAACTGCCCGGCCGCGAACTTGGCCATGCCCAGCGGGTCAAGGTTGCCGAACTCCTGGCGGTAGTTGGTGAGCAGGCTTTTCCCCACCAGCTGCAGCAGCACCGTGTTGTCGCCTTCGAAGGTGGTGAACACGTCCGTGTCCGCGCGCAGTTGGGGAAGCCGGTTCTCCGCCAGATAGCCTGCCCCGCCGCACGCTTCCCGGCAGGTCTGGATGGTGTCGACGGCGTGCCAGGTGGCGACCGCCTTCAACCCGGCAGCGTGCGCCTCCAATTCCCGTTGCGCTCGCTCGTCCAGGGGCCCGTCGGTGAAACCGTCGTGCAACCGGGACACCATCTCCTCTTGGGCGAAGTGCAGCGCGTAGGTGCGGGCCAGAGCCGGCAGCAGACGGCGCTGGTAGGCGAGGTAGTCCAGCAGCGCCACCTCGCTGTCGCTGCCGGGGCGGAGGAACTGGCGGCGCACCTGCCCGTAGCGGATCGCGATCGCCAGCGCGGTCTTCGCCGCCATGCCAGCACCCCCGGCCACGCTGATCCGGCCGCGGACGAGCGTGCCGAGCATAGTGAAGAACCGCCGGTTCGGGTTCTCGATCGGACTGGAATAGGTGCCGTCGGCGGCCACATCCCCGTACCGGTTGAGCAGCGCGGTGCGCGGCACCCGGACTTGGGTGAACCAGATACGGCCGTTGTCCACTCCGTTGAGCCCTGCCTTAGGCCCGCAGTCTTCGATGCGGATCCCGGGCAGTACGGTGCCGTCGGCGTCGCGGATGGGGACCAGCAGGGCGTGCACCCCGTGCCGCTGCCCGCCAGTGATCAACTGCGCGAACACGACGGCGAGCCGGCCGTCGCGGGCGGCGTTGCCGATGTAGTCTTTGCGGGCCGCTTCGTCGGGGGTATGGACGACGAATTCGTCTGTGTTCGGGTCGAAGGTGGCGGTGGTGCGGAGCCGCTGCACGTCAGAGCCGTGACCGGTTTCCGTCATGGCAAAACAGCCGGGGATCTCCAGCGACATCACCCCCGGCAGGTAGGTGGCGTGGTGGTATTCGGTGCCCAGCGCCTGGATCGCGCCGCCGAACAGCCCCCACTGCACACCCATCTTCACCATCAGCGACAGATCGCAGACGAGCATTTCGAACGCTGCCACGGAGGCGCCCACCTCTCCGCGGCCCCCGTACCGCGGGTCGAAGCCGTAGCGGGCCAGGTCGGTACGCGCCAAGGCGTGCAACTGCTCGGTGACTCGGGCGCGGTGCTCCGCCACGCTCAGCCCGTAGCGGGGGGTGAACTCCGGGCCGCGGAGTATGTCGCGGGCGCGGCGCCGCACCGCAGCCCAACGGCCGTCCAAGAGGTCGCGTAGCGCTTCGACATCGACTCTCGCTGTATCGCCGTGCTGGGGCATGGCAGCCTCCCCCTCGATAGGGCCTCCACTGTCCCCTTCACTTCTGCTCTGTACTGCCCGGAACTAACCCGCCGCCCCGGCCGGAAGCGGACACCACCCGGCTTCCCCTGTTCGAAAAGCGTGCTGGCCTGCGGTCATCAACGTCCGCAGGGGAACATATGGGGAACCCCACTCGAAAAATAGATAACGAATCAATAACTACATTGGCGGAGGGGATCCGATTGTCCGTCTGACTCCCGGCAGCCCTCTGGCGGACCGGGATGGACGCTCGCCATCCCGACATGTCACCATCAGCACAGTTGAGAAGTAGGAGACACCGGCGTGCGCACAGTGATCCTGTTGGCGGTCCTCATCGCGGCAGCGGCCGCACTCATCTACCTGTTCGTCCGCAGCCGGAAAACCGCTGCACCGCCGCCCGCCCCCGCCCCGCTGCGCGACCCCTTCGCCGACTCGGGCCCGCAAGGCGACCCGCGCGCCATCAAAGTCGGGGACATGCTCGACATCGGGATCGAACGGGTGTGGGTACGCGGCACCCTGCGGCTGTCGGAAGGCGGCTGGCAATGGGCCGAGCACTTCGTAGACGAAGGCGGCACCGGACAGCGGCGCTGGCTCTCCGTAGAAGAAGACCCCGATGTGCGGATGGTGCTGTGGACGAGCCGCCCCGACCTGGACGTCGTTCCCGGCCCTGCCACGCTCACCGTCGACGGCGTCACCTACCGGCTGGTGGAACGCGGCACCGCCTCCTACCGGTCGGAAGGCACCACCGGGCTGCGCGCCAGCGGAGGAATGGACTACGCCGACTACCAGGCACCCAGCGGAGAACGCCTCGCATTCGAGCGGTTCGACCACGGTTCGTGGGAAGCCAGCGTCGGCACCGAGCTCACCCCCGCGACCGTCACCGTCTACCCCGGCGGCAACTGAGCCGCAACCGAGATGAGAATCGCCGTCGATGTCCCGTTCAGTGACACCCGCGCCGCCGACCTGGCGTGGAGTGTGACCCACGGTCCCGTCGAACCGCTCGTCAGCCGGACCGTGGCCCTGGCCGGTGCCCGTGTCCGCCTCTGCGTGCTGGGCGCCTCCCACCAGGTGGTGGTGGACCACGGGCCCACCCGGTTCGTGGAGACCGTCGCCTGCCTGCCGGATGTCGGCGGCGGACTGCCCGCCGAGGCAGCCTTCCGCGTGCCGGGAACGGCGCGCTACCACTTCACCAGTTCCGTGCACCGCCTCGACCGCGCCGAGTTCACCGCCCGCACCACCACGGTCCGCGACCGGCTCGCCGAACACCCCGGGGCGCTCCTCGCCGTCTTCCCCGGAAACCCCCTCGCGATCACCGCGCTGCTCGTAGCCGGGGCGGGGCCGGTCCTGCACTGGTACACCTGGCACGCCTACCCGCAGACCGGAGAACTGGTGACCACCGTGTCCACCACCCACCTCCACCCTCCGCTCTCCGGAAGAGAGGACCCCGGTCATGGCCGTTGACCCCGACAACTCCGCCCCCGCCAAGAAGAAAGTCCTCATCGGACTGGGCCTGCTGGCGCTCATCGTCGTCTTCGTCGCCTCCTGCAGCAGCTCCTGGTCCCGCTGCGGCGACTACGACCGCGACATCGTGTACACCTACAGCCCTGGCCGAGGCGACTACGACCGGCGAGGCAGCGACTATGTCTACCGGCCCGACGGCACTGGCGACTACCGCCGCGAAATCCGCTACATATACAACCCCAACGGCGGTGCCTACGACCTGAAGAACGGGGAGTACGTCTACGTCGGATGCAGCAAGAGGAACCGCTTCTCTTGGCACGTCGGTGTCGACAGCAGCGACAGCAGCTCCAACCGCAGCGGCAGCTCCACCCGGGGCGGCGGCCCGGGCTGGGGCAAATAGTGTTACCCGCTCCCACCCCTCAACCGAAGGAGAAACCCCCATGCACCCACTGCTCATCGACGTCGTCGCCTGCCTGGCCTACGGCGTAGTCGGTATCGCGCTCATGGCTCTCGGCTACCTGATCGTCGACCTACTCACCCCTGGCAAGCTCCACGAACTGATCTGGACGAACCGCAACCGCAACGCGACGCTCATCGTTGCGTCCAACACCCTCGGCGTGGCCATCGTCGTGTCCACCGCCATCGCCGCGAGCGCCAACGACCTCGCTGCCGGGCTGGTCACCACCGTTGTCTACGGACTGGTCGGCCTCCTCCTCATGGCACTGTCCTTCCTCCTCATCGACCTGCTCACCCCCGGCAAGCTCGGCTCGATCGTCGCGGAGAACGAACTGCACCCTGCCGCCTGGGTCAACGCCTCCGCCCACCTCGCGGTCGCAGCGGTCGTGGCCACCGCCATCTACTGATGGTCGACACCACACCGGCGCAACCAGCCGAGCAGAAGGAACGCCTGCCCCTGCCCCCGCGGATCGCCCGGTTCGTCGTGCTGTTCGCGGTCTTCGTCTGCGCCGCGTGCGGCCTCGTCTACGAGCTCGCTCTCGTCGCCCTCGGCAGCTACCTGCTCGGCGACACCATCACCCAGGCGTCCGTGGTCCTGGCGGTCATGGTCTTCGCCATGGGCATCGGATCCCTGGCCTCCAAACAGCTCACCCACCGGCCCGCGTTCTGGTTCGCCGTGGTGGAAGGCCTGCTGTCCCTGCTTGGCGGCCTATCCGTCCTGATCCTTTATGCGGCGTTCGCCTGGTTCTCGCTCTACCAGCCCGCCCTCGTCAGCCTGTCCTTCCTCATCGGTGTCCTCATCGGCGCGGAAATCCCGCTGCTGATGACCCTCATCCAGCGCATACGCCGTCAAGAGGCCGCCAGTGCGGTCGCTGACCTGTTCGCCGCCGACTACGTGGGCGGCCTCATCGGCGGCCTTGCTTTCCCCTTCCTGCTCCTGCCCGTCTTCGGACTGCTGGAAGGCGTGCTCCTGGTCGGCATCCTCAACGCGGTCACCGGAATAGCGATCGTGCTCTGGCTGTTCCGGCACTCCCTCACCCGCGGCGGCAGGATCGGACTCGCCGCCGGGCTCGCCCTGGTCATGGCGGTGTCCGGGAGCGCACTCGCCCTGTCCGAGCGGTTCGAAGTGGACGCCCGCCAAGCCCTCTACCGAGACCCAGTGGTCTACGCGGAACGCTCCGACTACCAGGAGATCGTCCTCACGGAGAACCTCGCCCGCACCGACCTTCGGCTGTTCCTCAACGGCGACCTCCAGTTCTCCTCCCTGGACGAGTACCGCTACCACGAGTCGCTCGTCCACCCGGTGATGAACGGGCCGCGCCGCACCGTGCTCGTCCTCGGCGGCGGGGACGGCTTGGCCCTGCGCGAAATCCTCGAATACGCGGACGTGGCACGCGTTGTCCTCGTCGACCTCGACCCGGCCGTAGTTGACCTGGCTCGCACCCACCCCCGCATCACCGCGCTCAACCGGGATGCGTTCGCCGACGAACGCGTCACCGTCGTCCACGACGACGCGTTCACCTGGCTGCGGACCACCACCGAGCAGTTCGACGCGATCGTCGTGGACCTCCCCGACCCTGACGACGTCAACACCGCCAAACTGTATTCGGTGGAGTTCTACGGACTGGTCCGGCAGGCTATGGCGGAAGAAGCGCGGGTCGTCGTCCAAGCCGGGTCTCCGTACTTCGCCTCCCGCGCCTACTGGAGTGTCGGACAGAGCATGGAGGAAGCCGGACTGCACACCACCCCCTACCACGTGGACGTGCCCAGCTTCGGCGACTGGGGGTTCTTCCTCGCCGCGACCGACCGTGCCCCCGCACTCACCCTCCCCGACGACCTGCCCGACACCGACTTCCTCGACGCGGCAGTCCTGCACGCCGCCCAAGTCTTCCCCAAAGACCGGCGGCCTGGGGCGCAGGGCGAATCCCAGCCGTCGACCCTGCTGAACCCGCGCATCATCGACTACCACCGCACCGCGTGGGAAGGGTACTGACCAGTTCAGGGCGTCGCGTCGTCGAGAAGGCCCGCGTCATGCACCAGCAGGGCGATCTGGACCCGGTTGGTGAAACCGAACTTGGCCAGAATGGCGGAGACGTGCGTTTTCACCGTCGGCACGCTCAGATGCAGGGCCGCGCTGATCTGCGCGTTGGACAGGCCGCGGCCCACCGCTACCGCCACCTCGCGCTCCCGGTCGTTGAGGTGGGCGAGCCGCTGCCGGGCACGGCTCCGCCGCAGGTCTGCCTCAGGGTCGGCGACCCGCGCGATGAGCCTGCGCAGGACGGTCGGGGACAGGACCGGGTTGCCGCGGGCCACCTGCCGCACCGCCGCCACGATCTCTTCAGGCGGAGTGTCCTTCACCAGGAAGCCGGCGGCCCCGGCACGCAGCGCACGCAGGACGTGCTGATCGGCGTCGAACGTGGTGAGCACGATCACTTCGGGGGCGTTGCGCCGGGCACGCAGCCGCTCGGTCGCGGTCAGCCCGTCCATGCCCGGCATGCGGATGTCCATGAGCACCACGTCCGGGTGGTGCTCGTCGACGAGGGCGAGCGCTTGGGCGCCGTCGCCCGCGTCCCCCACCACCCGCAGGTCCGGTGCCCCACCCAGCATTATGGTCAAGCCGGCGCGCACGAGCGGATCATCGTCGACGAGCAGCACAGTGATCGGCGGATCGGCAGGCTGGGTCACGACGGCCAGGGTAGTCGAGCCGTAAGCCGCCACCCGCCGTCGGCAAGCGGCCCGTACTCCAGCTCCCCGTCGGCGACCCGCACCCGTTCCGCCAGGCCCAGCAGCCCGTACCCTGGGCCAGGAGCCTGGCCCGCTTTGGCGGGGGCTGTCGGCGCGGTATTGGTCACCGCCACATCCAGCCCGGTGCCTGCCGCCCCGTTGACCGCCACGGTCACCGCCGCACCTGGGGCGTGCTTGCGGACGTTGGTCACCGCTTCCTGCACGATCCGGTAGACGGTCCGGCCCAACGCGTCGGGAACCTCCCCGGCCACCTCCTGGACCAGGCGAATCCGCATCCCGCTCTGCTCGGCCTCAGCCACGAGCGAGCGAAGGTCGGCGAACACCGGCTGCGGCAGTTCTCCGACCGGGGCGCGCAGCACACCCACCACCTGGCGGAGGTCCTGCAGCGCCTGGTGGGCGCTTTCCCGGATCACGCGGGCAGCGCGGGCGATGTCTTGAGGGGGCGCGTCGGGACGGTACGCCAACGCTCCGGCGTGCACGCTCAGCAGGGACAGCCGATGTCCGAGAACGTCGTGGATTTCGCGGGCGATCTCCTCCCGGGCTGCGCGTCGCGCCTCCGCCTCTGCGCGTTCCCGCAACGACACGAGGAGCCGGCGGCGGTGGTGCACGAACAGTCCCCAGCCGGTGGCGGTGCCTTGACAGGCCGCGCCGATGAAGAACAGCAGCAGGCCGGGAGCGCCGGGTTCGGGACGCAGCAGCGCATAGGCGACGGCAGCGAGCAGGCTGAGCGCAAAAACCGTCAGCGAAGTGCGCGGCGGCCGGTGCACGGCGACCGTGAACAGCCCGACCAACATCGCCCCGGACACCATCTCCGAGAAGCTCGACAGCAGCACGAGCGCCACCGCTACCTCGGTGGGCCAGCGGCGGCGGAACCACAGCGCCCCGCAGCCCAATGCGCCGACCGCTTGATCCAGGGTGAACAGCCATGCGGGGACGACGCTAGGGACCTCGGCTGCGCTGATCCGCAGCCCGGACAGTACGATGCCCCAGACGACGGCCAGGGCGAACAGTGCGAAGTCCACGAGCCAGTCGCGGAGGCGGCGGGGACGCTTGGCTGCAGTCATCTTGAGAAGAGCCTACGGTCCCTGCGCCGGGGTCTTCCGGTGCGCGGCCCGAGACCATACCGAAGTCACCGCAGTCGCTACTTTCGTCGCTGCCCGCGAGGCCACACGGCGACTTCCGTCAATCCAACGTGTGCTCTTGACCGATCCGCGTGACCGAGTGGCCTGTCTAGCGTCACCGGCATGCGGTCAATGATGCAGACAGTGGGATTCGTGCTGATGCTCATGGGCATCAGCGGGGCCATCGACCATCTCTACGTCCAGCCGATCATGGGACTCCTGCTGAACGTCTTCAACCGGGTGATCCTGCCCCACCTCGACTTCCTCGCCGGCTATGAGCTGTACGCCAACCTGAGCCTGGCCGTGGTGGGCGTCGTCGTGATGGCGGCAGCGAACCTGGTACCGGAGTAACCCCCGCGGCGCCGCGCCAGTCCAGGACTCTGCCGCTCGGTAGTCCCATCCCGCCGTGCCCGGGACGCGGCGGGCGCGCGGCCCCACCCGCCTGGGCGCGCGCCCGCTCCGCCGTGGCTGCGTTTCCAGCTCACCCGGTCCGGGCCAGCAGCCAGTCTTCAGTCGTGGAGTCGTACCGCAGCTCGTACAACCCGAGGCCCGCCCCAACGCCGGCACGGACCCGCCAGAAGACCCGCTCCGGTCGTTTGCCGTTGCCGCTGTAGTCCTCGCGCACCGTCACCCAGTGGTCGAGAATCTGCTGGACTACGTGGATCCGCCCCTGCCATGCGAATCGTGTCGGCCGCCCGTAGTGATCCCAGACCTGCACGGGGACCCCGTAGTCCCGTCCTGCCATCACCGCTCCCCACCTTTCCCGGTATGAGCGCGTCCACGACCGGCCAGTGCCCGAACTCGCACCTGTGTTCGAACAAGCGTTCTAATGATAGGGGAGAAGATCACGCTGCGTAGGGGAAATGGGGAAGGTGCCCGTACGCTGCCCTGCCACACTGAGTCGCCTTATGCCCCGGTTTCGTGGTTGACTGCGACCGTCCAGGCAGCGATACCTCCGCCCTTGTCCCAGGCGAGATCGCTAGGCTTTGGGAGGCGAACCGCACCCCCTTGTCCCTCTAAGGAATCCCTACCGTGACGCGAAACGGGCACGAGCGCGCCAAACCCCTCCGCCCCGGCGACCCGACAGAATTGGGCGCCTACCGCATCGTGGGTCGTCTAGGCCGTGGCGGTATGGGAACGGTCTACCTCGGTAAAGACACTGCGGAACGTCTTGTCGCGATCAAGCTGATCCGTCCTGACCTCAGCGAGGATCCCGCGTTCCGCCAACGCTTCGCGCGTGAGGTGGCAGCGGCACGCCGGGTCGCCCGGTTCTCCACCGCCGCCGTACTCGACGCGCAGTTGGAGGGCGATCCGCTGTTCATCGTCTCCGAGTACGTGGCAGGACCCAACCTGGCTGAAGCGATCCAGGCCGACGGTCCGATGTACGGCGGGACCTTGGAAAGCCTCGCCATGGGGGTTGCCGCGGCGCTCACCGCGATCCACGGGGCGGGCGTCATCCACCGCGACCTCAAACCCGCCAACGTGCTGTTGTCCTCGGTGGGGCCGAAGGTGATCGACTTCGGTATCGCCCGCGCCTTGGACGACGACACCGCGGTGACCCGCTCCAGCCAGCTCATGGGCACCCCCGCCTACCTGGCGCCGGAGCTCATCGCGGGCGAACCCCCCACCCCCATGTCCGACATCTTCTCGTGGGGGTGCCTCGTCGCCTACGCGGGCACCGGGCGGGCCCCCTTCGACGCCCCCACTGTTCCGGCAGTGCTCCACCAGATCGTCGCCGGGCAGCCCAACCTGTCCGGGCTCGACCCGGCACTGCGGGAACTCGTGGAAAGCGCGCTGGACAAATTCCCCGACAACCGCCCCACCGCCCAGCAGCTTCTCAGCCGGCTGGTCGGACAAGAGGAGATGAGCCTGGACGCGGTCCACGAGACCGTCGTGCGCTCTTGGACCCCGCCTGCCACCTCGCGGCCGGAAGCGGTCCCCTCCGGACCGAACCCGGCTGCCGTGCCCGCCCAGGTGGGCGCGGCAGCAGCGGCCCCTCCCACCCAGCCGGGCACCACTCCTCCCGGCGGACAGCCCAGCGCTACACCCTCCGCCGGACACCCCGGGGCTACTCCTCCCGCCGGGCAGCCCGCAGCCGCTCCCCCCTTCCCCGAGCATTCTCCGCAGACTCCGCCCTGGGCTGCCCCCACCCCGCCGGGCGGCAACGGCACCGAGCAGAAGACGCGGGGCACACGCTTTTCTCCCGCGATAGCGATCGCCGGTGGGAGCGCTGTCGCCCTCCTCGCCGGGGCAGTCATCGGCGGACTGGTGCTGTTCCGCTCCCCTGAAGTGCCCGAAGGCATGCAGGTCTACGCAGACGACTTCACCCACCAGGACGGGTGGGCTGGCTACGACTTCGACCCTGAGAACACCTTCTCCTGGTCGGGCTACTACCAGGGCGGCTACGCGCTCAGCGCGGACGGGGACACCCGGACCTCCACGGTCTCGGTCGCTCCCCCCGCCGGACTTCCGGAGCAGGTGCGCGTCAGCGCCACCACCCAGGTGGTGTCCGGACCGGACTACGGAACCTACGGGCTGCACTGCTTCTACAACGACGACGGAGACAACGTCACCTACTACTCCGCCACGGTGCGCGTGGACGGCAGCGCAGCCCAGATCCGCCGCCACGGCGGCGAACAAGGCTCCACCCACCTGGAGGAAGTCACCGCCAAACCCGTCTCCGGTTTCCTCACCCCCAGCAGGGACGCCGAGGAAGCGCCGGTCAACACGTTCGACTTCACCTGCGAACTGGACCCCGAAGCCGACACGGTCACCCTCAACCTGTGGCTCAACGGGGAGCACGTCCTGGAGGCGGTCGACACCAACCCGCTGCCCTATGACGGCGAAGACGCCCCCCAGGCCGGCATGCTGGCCGGCCGGGGAATCGGCGGAGGCGACAACATCGTGGTCGTCTTCGACGACTTTGCCGTGTACCAGTTGGACGGCGGGCAGCGGGAAAGGTCGTAACAGTAACGTCTGTCCTGTTGCGCGGGCACGGTGCCCGCGAATGCGAGGAGGCCACGCATGCGCGCCATCGTTGTCGAGGAGACCGGCGGTCCGGAAGTCCTGCGGCCCACCGAGACCGCCGATCCGGTCCCCGGCCCTGGAGAAGCCGTCGTCGACATCGCGGCCCGTGGGGTCAACTTCATCGAGATCTACCAGCGCACCGGCATTTACCCTGTGTCCCTTCCGTGGATCCCGGGCAGTGAGGGCGCGGGTGTGGTGAGTGCCGTGGGGGAGGGCGTCACCGAAGTGTCCGTGGGCGACCGCGTGGCGTCCGTCGCGCTGCGCGGCTCGTATGCGGAGCGTGCCGTGGCCGCCGCCAAAGACCTCGTGCCCGTCCCCGACGAGGTCACCCTTGACCAGGCTGCCGCGGTCCTCCTCCAAGGGCTCACCGCGCACTACCTCACCCATTCGACCTATCCGATCCAGCAGGGCGACACTGTCCTGGTGCATGCCGCCGCCGGCGGCACCGGGCAGCTCATCGTCCAGCTCGCCAAGCGGCGCGGGGCCCGAGTCATCGGCACCGTCTCCACCGAAGCCAAGGAGCGCCAAGCCCGCGCGGTGGGGGCCGACGAAGTCATCCGCTACACCGAGCAGGATGTCACCACCGAAGTACGGCGGCTCACCGGCGGGGAAGGGGTGCCGGTCGTCTACGACGGCGTGGGCGCGGCCACTTTCGACGTAAGCCTGGCCTGCCTCCGCCCTCGCGGCATGCTGGTGCTGTTCGGACAGTCCAGCGGGGTGGTGCCGCCGTTCGACCCGCAGCGGCTCAACGCTGCCGGCTCGGTCTATCTGACGAGGCCGTCGCTCGGCCACTACACACGCACCCGGGAGGAGCTGCTCGAACGCGCCTCCGCGGTGTTGGGCCTCGTGGCTTCCGGGGAACTTGCCGTGCAGATCGGGGGACGTTACCCGCTGGCGGAGGCGTCGCGGGCCCACACCGACCTGGCCTCCCGGGCAACCATGGGCAAACTGCTGCTCGTCGACTAGCGCCGCCCGCACCGCACTCTACGGCGGGGCGGCACGGGCGCACCCCGGTGTTCGCAACACCGAAACAGCAGCGGATTTATGGTGTGCCTGGCTGCCGCGCCGACGCCATTTCCCAGTCCCGCAGCATCCCTGAGCCACCCCTCCTCCCACCGTATTTCTCAACGTATTTACTGGTCGGGCAGGGAGAGGAAAGGAATGGCTCCTCGTGCGGAGTGAGAATCGGGTGGACTGTGCGGGAAAACGAAAAAAGGATGGCCGGGATCTGATGTGCGAGCGACATCCCGGATCCGTCCTTTTTCGTTGTGCGCACCACCGTGCTCGGCTGTTCCCGCCCCGGTACCGGGGCGGGAACAGCCCTGGAAAACATTCCGGGCGAGACCCGCCCTACGACTGCGTGTCGCGCTGGCTCGGCAAATGGGGAGAAGCTGCGGCCTGGGCCTCATTCTTCGCTTCTTTGACCGCTTTGGCCGCTTGGTCAGCGGCCACGTCGGCGGCGTGCAGCGTTTCAGCGCTGGGGCCGTCGCTCTGGGTGAGCTCGGGAGGTGTCTCCGCTGCAGCAGCCGGCTCCTCCTGCGCTGTCTCAGCGGAAGCGCCCTCGCGGTTCGGGGCGAACGCCTGGCTCAAGTGCTGGATCGCCTGGGTGAGCTCCCCGGGGATCACCCAGAACGTGTTGCCCTGGCCTTGTGCGAGCGTCGGCAGCGTCTCCAGGTACTTGTACGCCAGCAGCTTGGCGTCGGCGTTGTTGGCGTGCACCGCCTGGAAGACCCGTTCAATGGCTTTGGCTTCACCGTCGGCACGGAGGATCGCGGCCTGCTGCTCACCCTGCGCTTCCAAGATGGCCTGCTGGCGGGCACCTTCGGCTTTGAGGATCCGGGACTGGCGTTCCCCTTCCGCGTGCAGGATCGCGGCACGCTTGTCGCGTTCGGCCCGCATCTGCTTTTCCATGGCCTCTTTGATGGTGGGCGGCGGGTCGATGGCTTTGATCTCGACCCGGTTGACGCGGATACCCCACTTGCCGGTGGCTTCGTCCAGCACCCCGCGCAGCCGCGAGTTGATCTCCTCCCGGGACGTGAGCGTCCGCTCCAAGTCCATGCCGCCGATGACGTTACGCAGGGTGGTGATGGTGAGCTGGTCGATGGCCTGCAGGTAGTTGGCGACTTCGTAGGCGGCGGCCCGCGGGTCGGTGATCTGGTAGTAGAGGACGGTGTCGATGTTGACCACGAGGTTGTCCTCGGTGATCACCGGCTGCGGGCGGGACGACAGCACCTGTTCCCGCAGGTCGAACTTGGTGCTGACTCGGTCCACGATGGGGACGATGAAGTTGAGGCCCGGTTGCAGGGTCCGCAGGTAGCGGCCGAAGCGCTCCACGTTGTAGGCGCGCGCCTGGGGGACGATCCGTACGGTGGACATCACGCCCAGGACGACAAGGATCGCGAGGGCGATGAGGACGATTTGTAGAGCCATGGCGGCGTCACTCCTCCTGCAGCGGCTGCCCGGCTAAGGGAACGAGGACGTTGACAAAGACACGGCGGGCCCTGGAACGACGGTCCGCGGTCACGGCAGCTCGTCTCTCGGGTACACCACCGCGGTAGCACCCTCGATCTCCATGACGTCGACGTGGGCGCCGACCGGGATACGCAGTGTTTCGTCGAGGCACCGGGCCGACCACTCTTCGCCCTGGAGTTTGATCCGGCCGCCGGTCGCGGTGATCTCCTCAACCACGAGTGCACTCCGCCCCACCAGCGCCTCTGTTCCGGAACGGAGCGGCGGCGGCTGAGTCATATGACGGCGAGCAATGGGCCGGACCACGAGCAGACCGGCGGCCGACGCAACCGCGAACACGAGGACCTGCCCGGTCAAGCCCACCCCGAACGCTCCCACCACCCCGGCGATGAGCGCCGCCGCACCAATGAGTCCCAGGGCAAGGGTCAGTGTGAACAGCTCGGCGACGCCAAGCGCGACAGCCAGAACCAACCAGACAACCCACACCGACATATCCACTCCCGCCTTCGAGGGGCGCATTCGTAAAACTACCCGCAAATCCCCCCTTTGCACCGCCGGTTTCCCACAGCGAACCAATCGTGACATCAGAGAACACGGGCGATCTTCTCGTCAGGTTTTCTTTTTCCGATCTCCCTGCCCTCACACACGAAATCCGGGAGAAACTCGGATTATGAACCACTATCCCGGACCGTACGGCGGTCAGGATCCCGCTGACGCCTGGAATCAGGGCGGCGTGCCTGACCCGATGCCCCCGGACAAATCTGCCACCGGCGGATACTTTGCCCCGCTCCCCGCGGTTTCTGAGACGCCGATCGCTGTTTTAGGTGAGATCACGGTCACGCAGAGCACGGTATATACGCCAGCCGGCACCTTTCCCCTGCGGGGGAGCATGTGGACGATCAACGACCTGACCACGGTGCGCGAGTCCACCCCCGCCTGGGCCATCGTCGTGGCGTTGCTCGGTTTCTTCGTGATCTGCGCGCTCAGCCTGCTGCTGCTTCTGGTGAAAGAGACCCGTGTGGAAGGGACGATCCAGATCACCGTGGTCTTCGGAGACCGGTTCTTCACCACGCAGGTGCCGGTACGGTCCCGCAGCGACGTCGTCCGGATCCACCAGCAGTTCCACTACGTCCGCTCGCTGACCTGCTAAGCAGCGGTTGTCCCGGTGCCGGCACCCTCAGCTCGGTGCGGCACCGGGGACGGGTTCAACGCCTTCCGCGGCGGTCTCCTACGGCCAGTCCCCAGGCAGCGGCCGCGGTAAGCAGGACAGCCCCCACCGTGACAGCCCGGCTGAGGCGGATGGCGCGGTGAATGTCCGCTGCTGCGGGAGGCGGGCCGTCACCGAGCTGGGGCCGCTCTTCCACCCTGCCGTCGTAGATGTTGCGCCCGCCGAGGCGCACCCCGAGCGCCCCGGCGAATGCGGCCTCGCACTGGCCCGCGTTCGGGCTGGGATGACGCTGTCCGTCGCGGATCCAGCTCCGCCACGCGCGACGCGGATCACCCCCGATGAGCGGGGCGGCGGCCACCGCGAGCAGGGCGGTGAGCCGGGACGGCGCCCAGTTGGCCATGTCGTCCAGGCGGGCTGCGGCCCAGCCGAACCGCGCATACCGGGTAGAGCGGTGGCCGACCATCGCGTCGAGGGTGTTGACGGCACGGTAGGTGAGCAGCCCGGTGCACCCGAGCAGGGCACCCCACACCAGGGGGGCGACCACCGCGTCCGAGGTGTTCTCAGCCACGGATTCGATCGTGGCGCGGGCGAGGGCCTGCTCGTCGAGACCCCGGGGGTCCCGGCCGCAGAGGTGAGGTAGGCGGCGCCGCGCTTCGGCCAGGTCCCCGGAGTGCAGGGCGTCGGCGAGGGCCGCAGCTTCCCGTTCCAGCATGGCTCCGCCGACTACGGTCCACGTCGCGGCAGTGACCGCGAGAGCACGCCAGCGCCCGGTACGCGTGTCAGCGAATGCCCCAAGGGCGGCGACGGGGGCGAGGGCCGCGGCAGCGAACAGGGCGCCCCGCACCCGGCTGGGCGCATACAGCAGCCGCTCCAGGCGTGCCGCGGCGGTGCCGAACAACGCCACCGGATGGCCGCGCTGGGGGTCGGCAACGACCCGGTCCACGGCGGCTCCCGCTACGAGCCCCCACGCCCACGTCCGGCGAGAGGTGTGACGCTTTTTCCGCATGCCCTGACCCTAGAGGCCCGGCTGCTGGCCATGGTCCCTGCCTCCCCGGGCGGTGGACCGGTGCCCAGACTTCCGGGAAGAAAAACAGACCGGAAAGTCAACGCTTATAGTGAGAACGGCACCACAGCGTGTGTCTCTTGTGGGGTGGGTTCCGCATGTCGGGGCCGCTGTCCGCCCACCGCATTCTGCCGGTACGGCTGTCGCCTGCCAGTGGCTGACCAGGCAAACAGCGGGCACGTCGAAGCGGCCAGTGCCCGCGCCGTGCCCGAAACAGTGCATAAGACCTGAGGAAACGCTGTTGTCATGACACGGAACGGAGCCAGACGGGCGGTAACGTGGTCGAGGATGCCCTTACCTCCCGGTCCGGTGGGACTGCACAGCAAACCGTCCTGACGGCATATGGCTCGTATTGCTACGATTTCGTGCGATCATGAGCGGCATCGGCGTTATCCCCTAGAATGTCGCCTCGGCTCCGGATCGTCCCATGACGTGCCGACCTTGTCGCTGTCCCGGACATCACGGATCCGTCGTTGAGGGCGTATGCCCGCATAACTGAATCTGAGCGCCCGTAGCTCAGTGGATAGAGCACCGGACTTCTAATCCGATGGTCGCAGGTTCGAATCCTGCCGGGCGCGCCGCGACCAGGGCAGGCCGCACGCGGTCTGCCCGCCGTCGTTCACAAGGCGCACCGCAGCCCGCCCACCTCTGTCGGCTGGCGCATGCGTTCCAGCCTGACTGGACCACCCGCCCTCCATTCTGTAGCACTGTGCAACTGTTGCAATACTCACAGTGGTGTCTGAGGGGGGTGAAAACGGGGGCAGCGGCACCGCGGCGCACAGTACGACGGTAGGTTCCCCTCGGAACCGGACCGGTGCAACGGGGGAGCACGAAGGCCCATGGTCGATTTACGCCATCACGGGGACGCCGAGGTCGGCCCCGGCCTCCTCGATTTCGCCGTCAACGTGCGCGACCGCACCCCGCCGCAGTGGCTGGTGGAACGCCTCGCCGCTTCCCTCTCCGACCTGGCCGCCTACCCTGATCCGGAGTCGGCGCGCCACGCTGTCGCCCGCCGCCACCGCCGCGACCCCGCCGACGTGCTGCTCACCGCGGGCGCAGCTGAAGCGTTCGTCCTGCTGGCGCGTGCCCTCACCCCGCGCCGCGCCGTCGTCGTGCACCCCCAGTTCACCGAGCCCGAAGCAGCACTGCGCGCCGCCGGCCACCCGGTGGAACGCGTAGTGCTGGACGGCGACTTCACCCTCGACCCCGACCGGATCCCCGACGACGCAGACCTGGTCATCGTCGGCAACCCCACCAACCCCACCTCCGTGCTGCACCCGGCGGCAACCCTGGCCGCGCTCGCCCGGCCGGGCCGCATCCTCGTCGTCGACGAAGCCTTCGCCGACTGCATTCCTGGGGAAGCAGAGTCCGTGGCTGGGCGGACCGACCTGCCCGGCCTGGTCGTCATCCGCAGCCTCACGAAGACCTGGGGACTTGCTGGACTCCGCGTCGGCTACCTGCTGGCCGACCCCGCACTGGTCCGCCGCTTTGCGGAACACCAGCCGCTCTGGGCAGTTTCCACTCCGGCACTGGTCGCGGCCCGTGAATGCACGTCGCCCCGAGCCCTCGCCGAAGCCGACGCCTGGGCAGCCGATCTCGCGGTGCGCCGCACCCGCCTCGTGGCAGACCTCACCGCGTTGGGCTTCACCGTCACCCCTCGACCGCGGGCATCGTTCGTGCTCGTCCACACCCCCGGCGCTGACCTGCTCCGCCGCCGCCTGAGAGAACGGGGGATCGCGGTGCGCCGCGGCGACACCTTCCCCGGTCTTGGAACGGACTATTTACGCATCGCGGTCCGACAAGCCGAGACCAACGCCCAGCTCGTGACAGTTCTGGCAGAGTTGCTCTGAGCGGAGGAAAGAGCCGGCGAACCGCCCCACACCCTGGGTTCCGTCCCTCCGCCGTGCCGTGGAGGTCCGGCGTGTTCCCCCAGTCGCACGCCGTCGCCCGGAAACCGAGACCGATCAGTGACCACGGAGGAGACCCTTTGAGCGGTGATCGTGCAGACAGTATTCCCGGCGGCACCCGGGATACCGGCCACGGACGGATGCGGGGAGAACCCGGGCAGGACCTGCGTCCCCCGGCTGAACCGTCTCCGCCGGAACACCGGACCGTGGCACGTCCGCCCAGCGGATCTCAGTCACCGGGCGGACTCCTCGACGGCCTTCCCGAAGCTGGGCGGGGTACGGGAGCGTTTCCGCTGCCCGTCTCCCCGGGCGACCGCGTCCCCCTCGCTCCGGTGACGATCCCTCCCGTCCCAGCAGAACCGGAACCGCCTGCCCCGCAGGGCAGGGCCACTGCCCCAGGGGAGGCTTCCCGTGCCGCCGGTCCGGTGCGGGACGCCGACGAACACCCGCCGCAGCCCGCAGTCCAGCGGGGTGCCGCGGAGCCCGCAGCCCCGCCCCCGGCGCACACCGAGCCCGCCACACCATCCGAAGCACCAAGCGGCCCCGGGAACGCGCCGTCCACGGCGCCCCCGTCCGCCCCCGAACCGGCTGCTGCATCCCCCCAACCGGAGCCTGATGCCGCTCCCCACGGGGAGCCCGAACCGGTCGAGTACGCCGATGAAGTCGTCGCCGAACCGGCCGGTATGGCGGCCGCGAGCGACCCGCCCAGCCAGTCGGCCTCCGTGCCCGCCGACCACGCCTACAGCGACGTGGAACGCGAGGCCGTGTACCGGGTGATCCGGGAGCGGCGCGACGTCCGGGTGGGCTTCCGCCCCGACCCGATCCCCGACGACGTCCTGGTCCGCATCCTGGAAGCAGCCCACCACGCGCCTTCCGTCGGCTTCTCCCAGCCGTGGGACTTCGTCGTGATCCAGGACCGGGACACCCGGGCCCGCGTCCACGACATCGTGCAGCGCCAACGGGAGGCTTACGCCCGGGCACTGCCCGGGGCACGGGCCCGTGCGTTCTCCGGCCTCAAAGTCGAAGCGATTCTCGACACCCCGCTCAACATCGTGGTCACCGTCGACCACACTCGGGGCGGCCGGCACACGCTGGGACGGCACGCCCAACCGCAGACCGCGGCCTACTCCGCCGCACTCGCCGTAGAGAACCTGTGGCTCGCCGCCCGCGCTGAAGGGCTCGGTGTGGGCTGGGTCAGCTTCTTCTCCGAACGGGAGCTGGCCCGCGAACTCGGCCTCCCGCCCCACTTGGAGATCGTCGCCTACCTGTGCGTCGGCTACGTGGAGGAATTCCCCCCAGAGCCCGAACTGTCCCTGGGCGGCTGGGCGCAGCGCCGCCCGCTGGCCTGGGCAGTGCACCGGGAGCAGTACGGCCAACGCGGCCTGCCAGGGGAGGAGTCCACCAGCTTGCTGGACGAGACAATCGCGAAAATCGGTCCGCTCAACCAGAGGGCGATGGAGGAGGCACGGGAACGCCAGTCCCGCATGACCAAACCCCCGGGCTCCTTGGGGGTGCTTGAAGAAGTCTCCATCCAGCTCGCGGGACTCGCCGGCGAATGCCCGGCACCCATCCCCGAGCCGGCGTCCGTGGCGGTATTCGCCGCGGACCACGGCGTCCACGCCCAAGGGGTGACCCCGTGGCCGCAGGAAGTCACCGCGCAGATGGTCCGCAACTTCCTCAACGGCGGCGCGGTGGTCAACGCCTTCGCCACCCAGCTTGGCGCCGAGGTCACCGTGGTGGATGTGGGCGTCATCGAAGACCTCTCCCCGGTACCCGGCCTGCTGCCCCGCAAGGTCGCCCGCGGTACGGCTGACATGACCCAGGGCCCGGCGATGAGCCGCATGGAAGCCGAGTACGCGATCGAAGCGGGGATCGAAGTCGCCCGCGACCTGGTCGCGGCAGGCAACCGCTGCCTCCTCACCGGGGACATGGGAATCGCCAACACCACCGCGTCGGCTGCGCTGATCTCCGCGTTCACCGGCCGCGACGCCGCGGAGGTCACCGGGCGGGGCACCGGGATCGACGACGCCATGTACGCGCACAAAGTGTCGGTTGTCCGCACCGCGCTGCAGGTCAACCAGGTCGACCCCGCCGATCCGATCGGGGTGCTGGCCGCGGTGGGCGGACTGGAGCATGCCGCCCTGGCCGGCTTCATCCTGGGCGCCGCCTCCCTGCGGGTCCCGGTCATCCTCGACGGGGTCATCGCCGGGGCCGCAGCCCTGGCCGCGGTCGCGCTCGCCCCGGATGCGCGCCTGGCCTGTATTGCCGGACACCGCTCCAGCGAACCGGGGCATGCAGTGGTCTTGGAGCACCTGGGCCTGCGCCCCCTGGTCGACCTGGATCTGCGGCTTGGGGAGGGCTCCGGGGCGCTGCTCGCGCTGCCGCTGGTGCAGAGCGCAGCGCGTGCCCTCAAAGACGTGGCGACCTTCGACTCCGCCCACGTGAGCCAGCGCGACTGATTCCGGTCCGTCGGTGCCGCGCGGTCCGAGTAGCGCGGCACCGACGCAGGCCGGCCTGTGGACGCTTCCCCATCTTCTGCCGGTTTTGGGGAGCGGTACGCGCAAGACAGACCACTCTCATTAGGTAGTAGTAGCGGTATGGGAGCGACCAGCGCGGTATTTTGGACCGTGTCTGGCATAGGGGTTTTGCATCGTGCCGCGTTTCGTCCACAAAGCCGGGATTCAGTTCCGAACTGCTGGTGAGCAGACTCCGGGGCACCCCGCGCCGTTGGCACCGGACAGAGGAGGCAGTGGGGACGAGACAGGCGTCCACCGGGACGCGGCACACACCGCAGTGGAGCCCCGAGCGGTTCGAGACGGGACAACGGATCTGGAGGCTGCCTCGGTGACGTATCTCCTCGGTTTGCGGCTTCAGGGCCGGGACGTGCTCGTCGTGGGCGGAGGACAGGTCGCCCAACGTCGCGTCCCCGTGCTCCTGGAGGCCGGAGCGCGGGTCACAGTGGTCTCCCCGCACGTCACTACTGCGCTGCAAGGGCTCGCCGAGAGCGGCCGCATCCACTGGGAGCAGCGCCCCTACCGCCGCGGTGACGTCACCGGGCTGGGCCGCTTCTGGCTGGTCCACGCAGCCACGGACGATCCCGAGGTCAACGCGGCGGTGGTTGCCGAAGCAGAGGAAGCACGCATCTGGTCGGTGCGCGCCGACGACCGTCACGCCTCCAGTGCCTGGACTCCCGCAACAGGGAGCGCTTCCGGAGTCACCGTCGGAGTAATCACCGGTACTGATCCCCGGCGTGCCGCGGGACTACGCGACGCTATCGTCACCGGCTTGGCCGACGGAACTCTGGACGCGCGCAGGGGACGCGCTCCTCTGCGCGGCGTGGCCCTGGTCGGCGGCGGTCCAGGGGACCCCGGACTGATCACGGTGCGGGGACGGCAGCTTCTCGCGCAAGCCGACGTGGTCGTGGTGGATCGGCTTGCCCCCACGAGCTTGCTTGACCAACTGTCCGGCGACGTGGAGATTATCGACGCGGCCAAGATCCCTTACGGCCGTTCCATGTCCCAAGAGGGCATCAACGCGGTGATCGTCGACCGTGCGCGACAGGGCAAGTTCGTGGTCCGTCTCAAGGGCGGCGACCCCTTCGTTTTCGGACGCGGTGGCGAAGAGCTCGCAGCGTGCGTCGCGGCAGGCATCCCTGTCACCGTGGTCCCTGGCGTGACCAGTGCGCTCGCTGCTCCCGCGAGCGTGGGCATCCCGGTGACGCACCGCGGCGTCGCCCAGCACTTCCACGTCGTCTCCGCCCATGTCGCACCAGGCGACGAGCGCTCCACCGTGAACTGGGAGACGCTCGCCCGCAGTGGCGGCACCATCGTGGTGCTCATGGGAGTGGAACGCTTGGGACGGATTGCCGAGGCGCTGATCAGGTACGGTCGTGATCCCCACACTCCTATTGCCGTCATCCAGGAGGCCACCCTGCCGAGCCAGACCACCCTGGTCGCCACTCTGGAAACGGTCGAAAAGGAAGCGCACGCCGCCGGAGTGCACCCTCCGGCGGTGCTCGTTATCGGAGAAGTAGTGAACACGGCCCAAGAGCTTGACATACTGCACAGAAGCCAAAACGCCGCAGAAACTCCGATCGCTCCCGCAGGAGGAAACGGTCGGAATTGATCAAGGCCGCGGGGAATCGGGTGCTGTGACGACGAATACCGATGAGAAGGGCGGAATCGCCATGACCCGGCCGCCTGCCGTGCCGGAAGCGACAGGACCAGGCGAACCGATACCGGACGCGCCCATGCGGGGTATGGAGTGGGGACGCGGTACGGTCCGGAGCGGGAACGCCCCGGCCGGCGCGTCGACAATGGCACGCCCGCGCAGAAGCGGTGGGGGAGGGGCACACCGCGGGGCAATGGCCCGGGACACCCGCCTGGAGCGGAACCTCGAGACGCTGCGGGACCGGATCCGCGCGATCGAGTTCGCCGACGGCCTCCCCGGAGCTGAGGAAGGGCGTACCGCGCGCACCGACGTCCTCGACCAGCTCAACGACTATGTGCTGCCGAGAGTGCGTAGGTCCGACGTTCCCCTGTTGATCGCGGTCGCCGGTTCCACGGGGGCAGGGAAGTCGACCCTGGTCAACAGCTTGGTGGGTACCCAGGTGACCACCACCGGGGTGCGGAGGCCCACAACGAACAGCCCGGTGCTGGCCTGCAACCCCGCTGACGTGGACTGGTTCAGTGAAACAGCGTTCCTGCCCGCGCTGCCGCGGGTCCGTCAGCAAGGGCTGGCCATGCCCGGTAAGGACGGCATGCTGGTGCTGGCCGCTACCGAGCACATGCCGGAAGGCGTGGCCTTGCTGGACACCCCCGACGTGGACTCGGCCGTTGCCGCGCACCACGAGTTCGCCGCGAAGTTCCTGGACGCGGCCGACCTGTGGGTGTTCGTCACCACCAGCAAACGCTACGCCGACGCCCGAGTCTGGCAGTTCCTCCAGGTCGCGCGGGACCGCGACACCTCGCTGGTCGTGGTGCTGTCCCGCGTGCCGCAGCGCGGCCGGAGGCAGATCGTCGCCCACTTCGGAGCGATGCTGGAAGCCAACGGCCTGGGTGCGGCGCCCCGGTTCGTAATCCCGGAGACCGACCAGATCGCCGGCGGGCGTTTCACCGGCAATATCGCTGACCAGATCCGCGGCTTCCTCGCCGATGTGGCCGGGGACGAACAGGAACGGGAGCGGATCACCCGCCGTACGCTGCTGGGGGTGCTCGACAGTTTCCGCACCCGGATCCCAGAGCTCGGCAAATACGTCGAGACTCAGGCCGAGGTGGGACGGATGCTGGCTGCCACCGCCAGCACTGCGCTCACCGACGCGCTCGCCGAGGTGGAGCGGGGGACTTCGGATGCGTCCCTGCTGCGGGGGAATGTCCTGGCCCGCTGGCAGGACATCGCCGCCAGCGGGGAGCTCGCGCGCTCCCTGCGGATCCGCAACAAGCGGAAAACCAAGCCGCAACAGGAGGACCGCACTCGGGTGCGTGCGCTGGAGCAGGCGGTCCAGGATGCCGTAGCGGCGCTCGTGGTCTCGGCCGCGGAACGCGCGATCGAGACGATCATGGAGCGTTGGCAGCAGGTCCCTGGAGCGTCCGCTGTTGCGGAACGCCACGCTCTCGACCGGATTCCCGCAGACTTCGCTCTCCGGGCCCGCACCGCTGTCAGCGACTGGCAGGCCCGGATCACGGAGCTCCTCTCCTCGGACGGCGTTGCGAAACGCTCGGTGGCGCGTTTCTTCACCTACGATGTGGAGGCATTCGGACTTGTCTTGATCGTCGGGCTGCTCGGTTTCGGAATCTCCGACCACGACGGAGCCGCGCCTCCGCCGCCGAACGCCGCACCCAGCCGGTTGCTGCGGGCCTTGTTCGGTGCGGAGCCGCTGCGCCTCATCGGAAACCAAGCGCGTGACGATCTGCGTGCCCGGATCAGCGCGCTCTTCGAAGCGGAGAAGGACCGCTTCGCGAAGGCGCTGGCGACTCTAAACCTGCCGGACTACTCTGACGCCGCACTGCTCTACCAGGCTACGGATCACCTCGAGATCGCACGATGACTACCCCTCCCCACTCCGCCCGCCCAGGGCGGGAGACCGATATGGCGGACCACACAGCCGACCATGTGGCAGGCGGGCCCCCACCCGTGGATCGCTCTGGCGAGGGCGGCGAGTTTCGCGCCGCAGACTCTGGTGGCCGGGCCCACGACGGGTTCCGGTACCGGGTGCCGCTCACCCCGGCCGCCCGTCCAGTCGACGGCGGTTTCTCTTCCCGGGGCAGTCCCATCGTGCCGGTGGACAGCCCGTCGCCGGCGGAGGAGAAGCGCACCGACCCGGATGATCCGGACAACCTCGCCGGCTGGGTGGGGAGTCTCGCCGAGGTGAAGGAAGGCGAGATGATCGCCGGACGCCGCACCGGTCCGGTGCCCACGGTGCCCCCCCGGCCTGCGGTCACGCCTTCCTGGCTGTCCGAGGACGACGAGGAGGAGTACCAGCCTACGCGGGGCGACCTGCGGCAGCCGATGCCGACCACGACCCGCGCGGAGCTGATCTCGCAACTCGATGCGCTTGCGCTCCTCGTCGAACTGGGCCGCGACTATTTCGCTCCGCAGTTGATTGAACGTGCCCGCCGCCTGCTCACCCAGGCGGGGGCGCGGCTGCGGCTGTCCGCCGACCACACGGTGGTCGCGCTGGCCGGGGGGACCGGAAGCGGTAAGTCCTCACTGTTCAACGCCTTGTGCGGCCTGGAGTTGTCCCGCGTGGGAGTGACCCGGCCGACGACCACCGCTGCCCACGCCTGCGTATGGGGGACGGAAGGCGCCGACAACCTGCTCGACTGGTTGGGGGTTCCGCCCCGCTACCGGCACTCCCGGGTGAGCGAACTCGACCGCGGCGAATCCGACCTCACCGGGCTCATCCTGCTGGACCTGCCCGACCACGACTCGGTGCGGGCCGCGCAGACCGCCGAGTCCGACCATCTCATCCGGACCGCGGACCTCCTGATCTGGGTGTTGGACCCGCAGAAGTACGCCGACGCCGCGGTTCACCACCGCTATCTTGCGGAGATGTCCGGGCACGGGGCAGTCATGGTGGCGGTCCTCAACCAGGTTGACCGGGTGGAGCCGGACGATGTGGAGGAGCTGCTCACCGACTTGCGGAGACTGCTGGAGGACGAGTCGGGAGTCCACCCCCGGATCTTGACCACGTCTGCGGTCACCGGGGAAGGGCTGCGCGAACTGCGGCAACTCCTAGTGGAGACCGTTGCCGATCGGCGTGCCGCGATCGAGCGCCTCGCCGCCGACCTTGAGCAGGTCGTCGCCGACTTTGCTGCTTACGGTGAGGCGGGCGGCACCGCGGAGCTGCCCCCGCCGGCCCGGTCTGTCCTGATGGACCAGATGGCTGAGTCCAGCGGGGTGGAGGCGGTTGCTGAAGCGGTGGAGACCGCCTACCAGCGGCGCGGGGGACGGGCCGTGGGGTGGCCGCTGCCCCGCTGGGCGCGGCGGCTGCGCCGCGACCCGCTGCGCGTGACCCAGCTTGATTTCCTCACTGAGGACACGACCCAGGCGAGTACCGGTCCAGTGGGGGCGCAACGCGCCGAGATCGACACCGCGATCGCGGCGGCAGCGGAGGCCGCGGCCGGTTCGCTGCCGGACCCGTGGCCCAAGCGGGTGCGGGCGGCTGCGCGCAAACACGTGGAGACGCTCCCCGAAGAGCTGGGCTCCGCGATTGCAGCGACGATCCCTGAAGAGGACGCCCCCTTCTGGTGGGGGGCTGTGCGGGCTGTCCAGTACTTGCTGGTGGCGCTGGCCGGAGGCAGCCTGGTGTGGCTGGCGCTGCTGCTGGTCAGTTGGGTCGGCGGCGGCCTGGTGGAACCGGCGCTGCTGTTCTTGACCGCTGCCTTGACCGGAGGTGCGCTGCTGTTGGGCTGGCTGGTTGGCGTGGGCTGCCGCAGCCTGGTCGAGGTGGAGGCTGCCCGCCAACGCGAATACGTCGAGATGCACGGTCTTGAACAGGTCAGACGCATTACGTTGGAGCGCGTCGTCGCCCCGTTGGAGGAGGAGCTGCGCAACTACGAGCGGTTCTGCCAGGCGTTGGAGGAAGCGCAGCCTGCCCGACGCCGGTGACCGCGTCCCAGGTTGAGGCTCTTGTCGCCCGTGCCGCGGATCCGACCGCGGTACGGGCGTTTTCGTACTGCGGCGGTCGGTCTCCGAGGGCGGGAATCCATGTCCTGAGATGTCCTGAATAGTCTCTGCGGGGCTTGCCACAGGGGCGAAAACCGCTGTCAATGTGCTGGTTCTCCGGCGGTTTTCACGAAAGGCGATTAGAATATTACCTAAAGTAGTCTCCCATTGGGCTCTGTTTTCCCGGCGGGACCGGAGGACAGGACCGGGCTGCGGCGGGGCCGGTGTGCCCGCCGTACCGGGACGGCCGACAGCGAGGAGGCCCCGATGACACTCACCCGGCATTCGACTACGGAGAGTACTTGTCGAGTGCTGTTCCGTCCCCGGGAGTGGGCGCTGTTGACCCAGCCGCGTGCCGTGGTCGGCTTCGTGGTGACACTCGTCGCCGTCGATGCGCTACTCGCGATCGCCGGGGTATGGACGACTGCTCTGCGCTCTGCGGAACTCCTCACTGCCGCGGCGATCGTCATGTCCGGGGCGATCTGTGTCGAGGCGATGCGCCGCCTAGGGCTGCCTCAGGGGATGGTCCGCGACCTGCTCGGCACGTGGTGGATCCCGGTGGTACTGCTGCTGCCGCCGGTGTACTCGCTCATCGTGCCGATCCCGCTGTACCTGCTGATGCAGTACCGCATTCAGCGCGCCGTAGTCTTCCGCCGCGTCTTCAGCGCCGCAGTGGTCGCCCTCGCCGGGTTCTCCTCCTCGACCGTGTTCCACGCGCTCATCCCCGGACCGATCATCCTGCTCGACGGGGTGACCGGGGCGGCAGGCAAGAGCGCCCTCATCAGCGGGGAGGGAATCGGGGCCGCGATCCTGTGCGCGGTCCTGTTCACTGTGTGCAACACGGTGCTCATCACCGGGGCGATCCGCATGAGCGTCCCCGAAGAACCCCGCCGCACTACAGTGTGGGACTCTGAATCCCTCTTGCTGGACGCGGTCGAAGTGTGCGTGGGACTGATCGTGTCCCTCCTGTGCGCGCTCTCCCTCTTCCTGCTGCTGGTGGCGCTGCCCCCAGTGCTCCTGCTCCAGCGGAGCCTGCTCTTCCAGCAGTTGCAGACGGCGGCACGCACCGATCCCAAGACCGGCCTGCTCAACGCGGTCGCGTGGGAGCGGGTCGCTAAAACCGAGCTGACGCGGGCGTTGCGGACGGGCTGCCCGCTGGCCGTTCTCATCATTGACATCGACCATTTCAAGAAGGTCAACGACACCCATGGGCATCTGGTCGGCGACCAGGTGCTCCTCAACGTGGCGACCATGCTCAGCCAGCAGCTCCGCCCCTACGACGTGATCGGCCGGTTCGGCGGGGAGGAGTTCGTCGTGCTGCTGCCCGGAGCAGACATGGCCGAGGCCTGCCGGACCGCGGAGCGGCTGCGCACCCAGGTAGGGCGGATGGCGCAGCCGATCAACGACATCACCATCACCGTCACCGTTTCGATCGGGGTGGCTCTCCTGCGAGTGCACGGACGGGATCTGCTGGAGCTGATGGCCGCCGCGGACCTGGCGCTTTACCGGGCGAAAGACTCTGGACGCGACCGCGTCTGCCTTCCTGTCGCCACGACCGCGGGGGTCCCGGTCCGCTCCGTGACGGACCCGCCCACCGATTCACGCGGCTCCTGACAGTTGTCCACAGGGTGCAGCGGAGGCTTGCCGCAGCGGGATGCCGGTCGCAGACAGTGGAGGCATGACCACTCAAAAGCATCCCCGTCTGCCGGTCCGTCTGTCCGTCCGCACCCCGGTGGACCTGATTGCCGCGGTCCCCTACCTGATCGGCTTCCATCCCGAAGACTGCGTCCTCGTGCTGGGGACTGACGGCCGCGACAACGCGATCAACTTCGCCGCGGGCTACACGCCGCTCACCACTGCCGACCCCCTCCTCCGCGAGCTGGCCGACAGTCTTGCCCGCTCCTTCCTCGAACAAGGCGGGCGGCGGGCGGTGATCCTCGGCTACGGCCCGGAAGAACCAGCGGTCGCCGGACTGTTTGCGGTCCGGGACCGGCTGGCCTCCCACGGGGCCGCTGTCGCCGAAACCCTCCGGGTCACCAAGGACCGCTACTGGTCCTACGAGTGCGCCAACCCTGTCTGCTGTCCGGCAGAGGGTGTGGTCTACGACGTGCACCGTTCCACGATCCCTGCTACCGCGGTCGCTGCGGGCCTGCGGGTCCGCGCCAGTCGGGAGGAGCTGCTGGCCCTGGTCGCCCCGGTCGGGGGCGCACGGCGCGCAGCAATGACCCGAGCCACTCGCCAGGCTGAAGAGCGCTGCGCCCGGCTGCGCCGCGAAGCCGGCGACCGGGGAGAAGCCGCCGTCATCGCGGAGGGGGTCCGCACGGTGCGCACTGTGGTGGCCGCGGCCTTGGACGGTGCTCCACCCCCAAAGCCGGACACGGTGGCGTGGCTCAGCGTGCTCCTCGTCCACCCGCGGGTCCGCGATGAGGCGTGGGCCCACATCGACCGTGCGCACCTCACCCACCACGTCGGCTTGTGGTCGCACGTGCTGCGCCACGTCGACCCCGACTATGCGGCGGCGCCCGCAGCCCTGCTCGGCTTCGCCGCGTGGCAGAATGACGACCCGTTCCTCGCCGACGTCGCCGTGGACCGGGCATTGGAGGTCGACCCGGAGTATTCCATGGCCCGGCTCGTCCGCCGGGCGGTGCGCTACGGGCTCCCACCCCACCGGTGGGAAGGTTTCACCCCTGACTGGCTTGCTGAGTATGCCCCGATCAGCGAGGAAGCCACACCGCAGGCAGGACATGGGAATTGACCAGCCCGTATCAGGGTTCATACGGGTGTTAAACCGACACGGGCGCCCCGTGGCTCTGGTCGGTGCAGGGCGCGGAACGGCCTAGGCTGGAAGACATGGCGGAGTACATCTTCACGATGCGAAACGTGCGTAAAGCGCACGGTGACAAGGTTGTCCTGGACGATGTGTCGGGCGCCTTTCTCCCCGGCGCCAAGATCGGCGTCGTGGGCCCCAACGGTGCGGGCAAGTCCACGCTGTTGAAACTGATGGCTGGTATTGAGCAGCCCTCCAACGGCGAGGCGCGCCTCATGCCCGGATACACCGTCGGCCTGCTCGCCCAGGAGCCGCAACTCGACCCCGCCAAGACCGTGCTGGAGAACGTGCAGGACGGCGTTGCGGAAACCAAGGCGATGCTCGACCGCTTCAACGAGATCGCTGAGAAGCTGGCCACGGACTACTCCGACAAGCTGCTCGAGGAGATGGGCAAGCTGCAGGAGGAGCTGGACCGCCGCAACGCCTGGGACCTGGACAGCCAGTTGGCGCAGGCCATGGACGCGCTCCGCTGCCCGCCGGCCGACGCGGACGTCTCCGTGCTCTCCGGTGGGGAGAAGCGCCGGGTCGCCCTGTGTAAGCTCCTCCTCGAACAGCCCGACCTGCTGCTGCTGGACGAGCCCACCAACCACTTGGACGCCGAGAGCGTGCAGTGGCTGGAACAGCACCTGGAGAAGTACCCGGGCACGGTCATCGCGATCACCCACGACCGCTACTTCCTGGACAACGTCGCCACCTGGATCCTGGAGCTGGACCGCGGCAAGCTCTACCCCTACGAAGGCAACTACACCACCTACCTGGAGACCAAGGCTGCCCGACTGAAGGTGGAGGGCGCCAAGGACGCCAAGCGGAAGAAGCGCCTCCAAGAGGAGTTGGAGTGGGTCCGCTCCAACCCCAAGGCCCGGCAGGCCAAGAACAAGGCGCGTCTGCAGCGCTACGAGGAGATGGCCGCTGAGGCCGCGAAGACCCGCAAGCTGGACTTCGAGGAGATCCAGATTCCGCCGGGCCCGCGCCTGGGCAGCACCGTGGTCGAAGTCAAGAACCTCACCAAGGGGTTCGGCGACCGCATCCTCATCGAGGACTTGAGCTTCTCCCTGCCGCCGAACGGCATCGTCGGTGTCATCGGCCCCAACGGCGTAGGCAAGACCACGCTGTTCAAGATGATCGTCGGCGAGGAGCAGCCCGACAGCGGCACCATCACCATCGGCGAAACCGTCAAGATCTCCTACGTCGACCAGTACCGGGGCCGGATCGACGACGAGAAGACGGTCTGGGAAGTGATCTCCGACGGGGAGAGCTTCATTCGTGTCGGCAACGTGGAGATCCCCAGCCGCGCCTATGTCGCCGCCTTCGGGTTCAAGGGATCCGACCAGCAGAAGAAGGCGGGAGTGCTCTCCGGTGGGGAACGCAACCGGGTCAACCTGGCGCTGACCCTCAAGCAGGGCGGCAACCTGCTGCTGTTGGACGAGCCCACGAACGACCTGGACGTGGAGACCCTCGGCTCGCTGGAGAAGGCGCTGCTGGACTTCCCCGGCTGCGCTGTGATCACCAGCCACGACCGCTGGTTCCTGGACCGGGTCGCCACCCACATTCTCGCGTGGGAGGGTGGCGCTAACTGGTTCTGGTTCGAGGGCAACTTCGAACAGTATGAGAAGAACAAGATCGAACGGCTGGGCCCCGAAGCCGCTCGCCCGCACGCCGTCACCCACCGCAAGCTCACGCGTGACTGACCGAGGCTTCCGCCGTCCCGGTGGGACGCGACTGTGGTGCGGGTTCCGCGGGAACGGAGCGGAACCCGCAGCGCGCTCGGGGAGGCCAGCACATACCCTGTAGGCGCTATGACTTCCCAGCACGATGACCAGATGACCTTCTACGAGGCGGTCGGCGGTGAGGAGACGTTCACCCGACTCGCCCGCCGCTTCTACGAGGGGGTAGCCGCCGACCCCGTGCTACGCCCCATGTACCCCGAAGAGGATTTGGGGCCCGCCGAGGAACGGCTGCGCCTCTTCCTCATGCAGTACTGGGGTGGTCCACGGACCTACAGTGAACGGCGCGGGCATCCCCGGCTGCGGATGCGGCATTTCCCGTACCGCATTGGGGCGGAAGAACGCGACCGCTGGCTGACGCACATGCGCGCAGCGGTCGACGACCTCGCCTTGCCCGCCCACCTGGAACAGCAGTTGTGGGAGTACCTGGTCTACGCCGCCTATGCCATGGTGAACGTGCCGGAAGACGCGCAGCCTCCCATGGTGCAGCGCTCTTTCACCGTGACCTCGAACGAGCGCGACCGCGGCGACGAGGGGGAGACGATCCGGATCTCGCTGCGGTGACCCATCCTCCCGCGCGAGGCGGTCGCACGAATGGCATTCCGGCTGTCACTGCCGCACCGCGGCACGGCGACCGGACTGGGGCGGAGTGAGCAACACGGCCGCGGCGGCGCTGAACAGTGCTGCCGCGGCAAAAGCCGTGCGGTAGCCTGCCCAGTCGATGAGCACCCCCATCACCACGGGGGTGAGGGTGGAGCTCACCGCCTGCAACGTGTTTTGGACAGCCATGGCCCGGCCCGCCCAGCCAAGCCCCGCGGTTTCCCCGACCGCCGTGAACGTCAACCCGTTGTGGCTCATCGTCAGCACTGCGGCGAGCACGAGCAGCACCACGGCAATCCCGGGAAGCGGCGATGCGGCGGCCAACAGGACCAGCGCTACCGCCCCGCAGCAGGCGATGATCCGTACTGGGCGAAGGCGACTACCCACCCGGTCCGACCAGACCCCGGCCCCGAGCCGCGCTGCCGCGCCGGGCACGTACACCGCGGCCATGAGCGCCCCCGCCGCCGGGGCAGTCCACGACTGCTGGTCGACCAGGTAGACCAGCGCGAACGTGGCCACAGTGAACTGCGGCACCCCCAACAGCATGCTCACCGCGTGGACCCGCCAGATCGCGGCATGCCGGTAGGGCGAGGAGCCTGCCCGCTGAGGCTGCGGGGCATCCGCTGCCGGGCCCGCAGCGACAGCCTTCCCAGGAGGGACCGCGAATTTGACCACCAGCGGAAGTACGGCCACGGCCAGGACCCCGGGCAGCAGCATCGCCACACCGACTCCGTAGTGGTGGGCGAGGACCGGCAGCAGTGCCGCCGACAGCCCCATGCCGAGCGGCTGGGCGGTCTGCCGCAGTCCCATGGCCAGGCCGCGTTCCCGGGCCGCGAACCAGCCCATGACGAGACGGCCGCTGGCCGCGTTCACTGGACCGGCGACCGCGCCCACACCGAACAGCACGAGGCCCGCACCTAGCGCCGTGTCGACCAGCGGGAACACAGCGAGAAGACCAGCGGTGGCCCCCAAGCTCACCGCCATAGTGAGACGCTCCCCGTAACGGTCGATGAGGACACCCCACCCTAGAAGGGTGAGGAGCAGGCCGAGACTGGGAAGCCCAGCGAGCGTGCCTGCGCGGGCCACAGTGATCCCGTAGGCCTGCCGCAGTTCGGGGATGACAAACGCCACCCCGAACAACGCGGATAGGCTCGCGATCTGCGCGGCGACCGCCAGCCCCAAGACCAGCCAGCGCCGTCCCGGCCGTAAAGACCGGGCCCGCGCGGCCGCCCGCTGGAGCCCCCACCTCATGGGAGGTAATACCGCGCCAAGTGGGCGCGTTCCTCCGGGCTCAGCCGCCGCGGATGCTGTTGGGCGAGGTCGTAGGCGACCAGTACCGACAGCGCTTTGAGGTACACCGCGTCATCGTCGAGGATCTCGTAGCGCACGGTGAAACTGGCGTTCCTGATCTCGGTGACCCACGTCTCCACCCGGAAGGGGTCGCGGCGCATCTGCAACGGCCGCAGATAGTCGACTTCGTGCCGAGCCACCACCACGTCACCGAACCGGGAAGAGCTGTCCGCGTCGTCCCAGCGGAGAAGGGAGATGCGGGCGTCTTCGAGGTACGTCAGCATCCGCACATTGTTAACGTGGTTGAGCGGATCCAAGTCGGCGAAGCGGACGTGCCCCAGGAAGACGTGCCGCTGCCCGGTCGGGGTTTCCACGCTGGTGCCTTCCTGCACGGCTGTCCCGCTCACTGGTCCTACCTTTCCGTCGGTCGTGGTTACCCGCCGATTGTGGCAAGTTCGAGCAGCGCAGCGGACACCCGGGGTAGCGTTCCCTACCCTCCAGTACGGTCGGTGACCCGCAACCCGGTGTAATGGGCGAGGAAAGCCAACTGGTCCGCGGCGAGCCGGACGCTGCGGCTCACGGAACGCGTGCTGTGCCCCACGTCAGTCTCCCGGCGCAGCAGGATCGGGGCTTCCTCCGGAGCGGCCGAGGTGGCGTGTTGGAGCGCCGCACACATTTTGCGGGCGTGCAACGGGTCGACCCGGGTGTCGTTTTCGAAGACCGTGAACAGGGTCGCCGGATAGCGCACCCCTTCCCGGACGTTGTGGTACGGGGAGTAGGCGAGCAGCGACTGCAACGCTTCCGGGTCGCTGGCGCTGCCGTATTCCACGCTCCACAACTGCCCCAGCCCGAATTGTTCATATCGCACCATGTCCAGCAGCGGGGCGGAGCACACGGCCGCGGCATACAACTCGGGACGCTGGGTGATAGCGGCTCCGACGAGCAGCCCTCCGTTGCTGCCGCCCATCACGGAAAGCTGCTCCCGAGTGGTGAACCCCGCGTCGACCAGGTATTCGGCAGCGGCATGGCAGTCGTCGAAAACGTTCTGCTTGTTGCCGAGCATGCCTGCCCGATGCCACTCTTCGCCTTCTTCGAGGCCGCCGCGGAGCGAGGCGACCGCGTAGACGCCACCGGCCGCCACCCACGCCAGGATCGACGCCGAATAGGCCGGGGTCAGCGAGATCCCGAAACCGCCGTACCCGTACAGGATGGCGGGACGGGGCCCCTCCCGGTCCGGCGGGGAGACCACCAGCATCCGCACCGGGGTGCCGTCCCGGGAGGTGTAGGTGACCTGCTCGGTGCGGACTGGGGGAGCCTCCACTGTTCCCGGGGACTTCTGCCAGAGCACCACGTCGTGGGTGCGCGCGTCGTACCGGTAGACCGCGGTCGGCGACGTGTAGTCGGTGTAGGTGAACCACGCTTCCGTGCCGCCTTCGGGGCGGGCGGTGATGCTGCCCACCGACCCGAGGCCGGGCAGGGGAAGGTTCCGGATCCGCTCCCCGGTGGCGAGGTGGTGCACACTGAGTTCACTGAGCGCGTGCCGCTCCCACCGGGCGAGGAGCACCGGAGTGTCCAGTTCCGCGCCGTCGAGGATCGCATACCCGCTGAGGACCGCGTCCGGGTCGCTGGCGATCAGGGTCTGCCAGTGGTCCGGGGTGGGCGAGGCCGGGTCGGCCACGCACAGCCGTCCCCGCGGCGCGTCCAGGTCGGTGAAGAGGTACAGCCTGCCGTCGCGGCCCACATGAGGGAAGGTTTCAGCGTCCACACCGGTCTGGATCTCGGTGAAGCGCGGCGCTTCCGGGGCGGACACGGTGAGGTCCGCGATCCACGCGTCGTTGCGGGGCGCGGTGCCCGGCGAAGCGGTGAGCGTCAGCCACCTGCCGTCGCGGCTGACCGCCACCCCGAAGTATTCGGTTTTGTCCCGCCCTTCCCCGAAGATCAGCGTGTCCTCTTCCGGGGAGGTGCCCACCCGGTGCAGGTAGACCCGCCGGTGGTACTGCTCTTCTCCTTCGGGGACCAGTTCGGGGGCGAGGCGGCGCACATAGTAGAACGCGTCACGGCCCGGCAGCCACGCGACCGGGGAGTAGGAGCAGCGGTCGATGGGGCCGTCGATGTTCTCCCCGGTGTCGATGTCCATCACCCACAGCCGGGACTGCTCGTCTCCGTTATCGGACAACTGGTAGGCCAGCAGCCGTCCCTCCCAGTCCACCACCCACGAGTCCAGGGTGGTGGTGCCTTCCGGGTTCAGTTCGGTGGGGTCGATGAGGACCCGTTCCGGTCCTGAACCGTCCTGGACGTAGAGCACCGCGTGCTCCTGGTCGGCGGCGCGCCGCACGAACAGGCGACGCTGTCCCCGCCAAACCGGTGCCCCCACCGAGCCGGCATTCATCAGGGCCCGCAGCCGCGTCCGGAACCAGTCGGTGGCCGACCACATCGCGGATGCTGCTGTGAACAGCGCGTCCTGGCTTTGCGACCACTCTTTGGTGGCGGCGAGGTCAGTCTGCTCCAGCCAGCGGTAGGGGTCCGCGACCGTCTGGCCGTGGAGCACGTCAGTCAATTCCCAGCGCTCAGCAAAGGGATAGGAAGGGAGACGAGACATGCCCAGAACTCTAGCCGCAGCAGGACAGTACCCGAGGTCATACGCTGTTTCCGGTGGGAAGCAGTCCGCTTCCCCTGCCTGCTGGGAGGAGGATCGGCGCGGCCGGTCGACACCGCGGGCATGGACGGCCTACCGGGGTATGGGGTCGGTGGCGGCAGCGGGCCGGAGCTGGGTATCCGTGTGAAGGTGGCAACACTGCGGTGCACCGTCGCCCGTCCCGCCGAGCGTGCGCCGGAGGGCTCCCGTACTGCCGCTGCGGGGTTTCCCGTTGGAAGCCCAGATCATTCACGGAGGTTTCTGGCAGTGTTGCGGAGAAATGGGGTGGCAATGACCGACCCTCAGCACGCAAACTGAAGAAGGGACACAACTCGGCGGGAACCCACCCACGGGAGGTCCGTGTGGCACAACGAAGAACGCCGGCTCTTGGGCCGGTCCACAAGGAGGCCTTCTGGCTAGCCGGGTGGCTAGCCGGAGAAGAGATACGTGTGGTCGACACGTCGGCCTACCGGAGGCGGCCATGAGCGCCGCACAGAATACTACGGAAGGCGGCCCACCACAGATCCGCCGTCACGTACTGCTTCTCAACGCGAGCTATGAACCATTGACCACCGTGCCGTTGCGACGCGCGGTCCTGCTAGTCCTGCGGGAGAAAGCCGAGGTGGTGCACAGCGACTCTACCGGAGCTGTGCTCCATTCGAGCACGATGGCGTTCTCCGTGCCGTCGGTCATCCGGCTGCTCCGCTACATCCGGGTGCCCTATCGGCGCAGGATTCCGCTGACCCGCGTGGCGCTCATGCGGCGCGACGGATACCACTGTGCCTATTGTGACAGACGTGCCGAGACGATCGACCACGTTATTCCGCGCAGCCGCGGGGGACAGCACGTCTGGGAGAACGTGGTGGCGGCCTGCAGATCCTGCAACCACCGTAAGGCCGACCGCCTCCTTGAAGAACTCGGTTGGAAACTACGTGTCACCCCCACAGTTCCGCGGGGGATTCATTGGCGCCTCATCAACGGTGACCACCACACTGACCCCCTTTGGGCCCCCTATATGGCGAGGGTGAAAGTCTGAGGAGGACATCCCGGGGCCGGGGGTTCGTCTCGGTCCCGGGGACCAGACGATCCACCAGTGACACCACCAGGCGCGTGCCTCTGGGGTGGGGGAAGTGTGCGGAACTGCGGCGCGACCCGACCCTATGCTGATGTCATGCCTCGTTACGAGTTCCGTTGCCGTGCCTGCGGTGAAACCTTTGAACTGTCCCGGCCCATGGCCGAGGCTAACGCCCCGGCAGAGTGCCCGAATGGGCACGACGACACGGTCAAACTGCTGTCCACGATTGGGGTGAGCGGTCTCGCGCAAGCCCCTTCGTCAGCCGGCGGCGGCTGCTGCGGCGGTGGCTGCTGCGGCGGCTGATCCTGAACCTTACGCGGGGAGGTCTGCTGGAGCAGGCCTCCCCGTAGCCGTGTCAGGACCATCCCCGCATGCGCGGGGAGCACACTAAACGACCTGCAACTTTACCAGTCCGGTAAGCCTATTTCATTCACTTCTCACAATCGGGAGCAACGCCTAAATGGCCCAGGGTGGAGAGGTGAATCAAAGGCACGGAGATGCCCCTCTACGGCTGTACCCGTGGCGTGTGACCAGGAATAGTGGCGTCGGCCTCGCCTAGGCGGCCAGTGGCATGCGAGGGCTAGGGGAGGGGCGTGCGCAGTGTGGTACAGGGCCCCTCCCGGCTCTAGGGAGAGGCCCCCAGCACTGCGAGCCGCCTGCGGGAATCGAACCCCGCGGCCTCCGCATTACGAGTGGAGATGCGTGCGCTCCACCTGGCTGACGTCTCGGGCGGCTCCCGTAGAAGCCGAAGTGGCCATCGCCGCGTAGGCGCGGAGCGCCGCGCTCACCGGGCGCTGCCGGTTCCGCGGCCGGAATCCACCCAGTTCCTTGAGGAGACGCTCCCGGCGGGCGTTGAGTTCGTCCTCCGGCACTTCCAAAGTGATCGACCGGTTGGGGATGTCGATGGTGATGATGTCACCGTCCTCGACCAGGGCGATGTCGCCGCCGGCGGCCGCCTCCGGTGAGGCGTGCCCAATCGACAGCCCTGAGGTGCCGCCGGAGAACCGGCCGTCGGTGATCAGGGCGCACACCTTGCCCAGACCGCGGCCCTTGAGGAAGCTCGTCGGGTACAACATCTCCTGCATGCCCGGACCGCCCTTGGGGCCCTCGTAGCGGATGACCACCACGTCACCGGGCTGCACCGCCTTGTTGAGGATGCCGTCGACCGCTTCCTCCTGGCTTTCGAACACCTTGGCCGGGCCGCTGAAGGTCCACAGTTCCTCGTCGACTCCCGCGGTCTTGACGACCGCGCCGTCCGGGGCGAGGTTGCCTTTGAGCACGGCCAGGCCGCCGTCCTTGGTGTAAGCGTGCTTCACCGAGCGGATGCACCCGGACTCGCGGTCCAGGTCCAGCGAATCCCACCGAGTGCTCTGCGAGAACGCCTCAGTGCTGCGCTGGCCGCCCGGAGCTGCGTGGAAGAGCTCCACCGCTTCGGGACGCACATTCGGGGAGGCGATGTCCCAGGCGTCCACGTACTCGCCCACGGTCATCCCGTGCACCATGGGCAGCGACGTGTCCACCAACCCGGCGCGGGCCAGCTCGCCCATGATGGCGGGGATACCGCCCGCCCGGTGGACGTCCTCGATGTGGTACTTGTCGCTGTTCGGGGCGACCTTGCACAGGCACGGCACTCGGCGGGACAGGGCGTCGATGTCGTCGAGGCCGAAGTCCACGCCGGCTTCGGTTGCCGCGGCCAGCAGGTGCAGGATCGTGTTTGTGGAGCCGCCCATGGCCACGTCCAAGGCCATGGCGTTTGCGAACGCCGCCGGCGTGGCGATCGACAGCGGCAGCACCGACTCGTCGTCCTTTTCGTAGTAGCGGCGCGCCGCCTCCACGACCACCCGGCCCGCTTCCTCGTAGAGCTTCTTGCGCGCGGTGTGGGTCGCCAGCACTGTGCCGTTGCCGGGCAGCGCCAAGCCGATCGCCTCGGTCAAGCAGTTCATCGAGTTGGCGGTGAACATGCCCGAGCAGGAGCCGCAGGTGGGGCAGGCTGCTTCTTCCAGCGCGTTCAGCTCCTGCTCGGAGACGTTCTCGTCCGCCGAGGCGATCATCGGGTTGATCAGGTCGAGTTTGCGCACCGTCGTCGCAGTGCCGTTGACTACGGTCACCTTTCCGGCTTCCATCGGCCCACCCGAGACGAACACGGTGGGGATGTTCAGCCGCAGTGCGGCCAGCAGCATGCCGGGGGTGATCTTGTCGCAGTTGGACACGCACACGAGGGCGTCAGCGCAGTGCGCGTTGACCATGTACTCCACGGCGTCGGCGATCAGTTCGCGGCTGGGCAGGGAGTACAGCATGCCGCCGTGCCCCATGGCGATGCCGTCGTCGACCGCGATGGTGTTGAACTCGCGCGGCACGCCGCCTGCCGCGCGCACCGCGTCAGCCACGACGTCGGCGACTTCGCGCAGGTGCACGTGTCCGGGCACAAACTGGGTATAGCTGTTGGCCACCGCCACGATGGGTTTGCCGAAGTCTTCGCGTGCCACGCCGGTGGCGCGCAGCAGCGCGCGGGCACCGGCCATGTTTCTGCCGTGGGTGACCGTCCGTGAACGAAGCGCGGGCATGGAAGTCTGCTCCCGTCGAGAGAAGAACCGGGGCCGACGACGGGACAGTAACGGTGGGGTCCCCGCCGACGGTCCGCGCGGCATGCCCTGTAGGGGTGCCGCCCTGGGACGAAACTTGGGGTCGTTCTCTCGATGGTAGTCCCCTAGCCGACCGGTTACACCGTGCACGGGAACGGGGCGGCCCTAGGGCCGCCCCGGGAAGACCTGGGTGGGGGTGCAGAACGTTTAGTACATGGGGGGAAGGACTTTTTTGGCTGCCTGGTAGATCTCCTCGATCTCCTCTTCGGTCAGCCGGTCTTTGCCGCTGCGCAGCCACTTGCGGACTTTGGTGCCGACGATGATGTCGACCCCGCGGAGCCGGTGGCTGTCCCACGGCATGCTGGGACCGTAGATCGCCAGGGCGGCACGCACTTTGATGGGGCGGCCCAGTTCTTCGCTGATGAGCCGTTCCGCGTTGCGGGCCTCAGCCAGCGCTTCGTCGATGCGCTCGTTTTTGGAGAAGCGGCCGTGGTAGAGCTTCTCCAGCTTGTTGCGGAGCGGCAGCCGCTTGTCCCAGGCTTCGGAGTCGATCGCGAAGGCGCCGCGCCGTCCCACGATGAAGTGGTCGATCTGGCCGTTGCCGTCCTGGATACGCCGCGCGTGCAGCACCCGGTAGCCGAAGCGTTGCATGATCCGCAGTTGTGCTTCGGTACGCCGCTGCGCAGAGGAGGGTTTGCGCCACTGGGGGACTTCAGACTGGCGCTGGGAGGTGTAGACGATGAAACCGACGAGCGCTGCGGCCCCGGCCGTCACCCCCACACGCCAACTGCTGAACAGCACGCCCACCACTACCGCGGCCACGAGGCAGGCGGCGACTCGGGGAAGCCACCGGCGCACGACACCGTGTTTCAGCAGTGAACGGTAGGTGCGCATGAGGGTATCCGTGTGCGGCGCCACTGGTTTGCTGGTGGGGCGGTGAAAAGAAGGAGGTGCATCGTCCCGCTGGGTCTCGCTGGTGCGGGAGGGGTCGTCCGGTCTGGTGCTGGTTGCCGATTCCACGCCTCAGAAGGGTAGTTCCCTTCAAAGAAAGCTCCTAGTCCGTAAAGACTCACATTTTTGTTCCCTGCCTGAAGTTTTCTTACGGGTGTTTTTCGGCCCTGAACTGGGAAGAATGTATTTTTCCCGATTTTACGCCTCCAGGTAGGTGACTTTCCTCCGAAGCCGGGGTGCTGCCCGGCTACGCTCGGGGAAGTGTGAGCGAGATTCACGACCTGAGTGCACTACGCCAAGCTGCGTTGTTCCGCAGCCGGGAGCTGTCTCCGGTCGACGTCGTCGAGCACTACCTGGACCGGGTCCAACGGCTCGGCGACGAAGTAGGGGCCTTCATCACGGTTACCCCGGAACTCGCGCTCCAGCAGGCCCGAAACGCGGAGCGGCGGCTGCGCACCGAGGACCCGGCGCACCTGCCCGCGCTCCTCGGCCTGTGCGTGCCGATCAAAGACCTCGACATGGTCGCCGGAGTGCGCTGCACTCGAGGGTCGAGGGTCTTCGCCGACCAGGTCGCCGACGCTGACGAAGGCTACGTGGCCGCGCTGCGGCGGGCCGGGGCGGTGTTCCTCGGCAAGACCAACACCCCCGAGTTCGGGCTGCCCTGCTACACCGAGAACGAGATCGCCCCACCGGCCCGCACCCCGTGGGACACGACGCGTTCCGCGGGCGGCTCCAGTGGCGGGGCAGCGGCCGCGGTCGCTGCAGGGCTTGCGCCTTTCGCCCAGGGCAGCGACGGCGGCGGATCGATCCGTATCCCTGCGAGCGTGTGCGGGCTCTTCGGGATCAAACCCACTCGGGGCCGGGTCACCTCGGCACCCTTGCGCGTCGACACGCTCGGCCTGGCGGTCACCGGTCCGCTCGCCCGCACGGTTGCCGACGCGGCTCTTCTGCTCGACGCACTGACCCTCGGCGATCCCGCGGATCTCTTCACTGCCCCACCGCTGCCCGCGGGGGAGACGTTCCTCGCCGCCGCACACCGGGAGCCTGGTCGGCTCCGCGTCGCCTGTTTCGCAACCCCGCCGCTGCCCGAAGCCACCGTGCACCCGGAGGTCTTGGCGGCCTACCATGCCACGGTCCGGCTCCTCGAGGAGCTTGGACACGACGTCACCGAGATCACCCCGCCCTTTGACGGCTCCCATATGCGCCATTTCGCAACTGTGTGGGCGGTGACTGCGGCCGGCATCCCTGTCCCCGCTGCGGCCGAGCACCGCCTGCGCCCGCTGACCCGCTGGCTGCGGGACCGTGGACAACGCACCCCGGCCCCCGTTTACCTGGAAGCTGTGGGGGAGCTGCGGCGCTTCGCCCGGGCCGCGTTGGCTGCGTTCGCCCCCTACGACGTGGTGCTCACCCCTACCTTGGCTCTCCCGCCTGTTCCCCTCGGGTATTTCACCGCGTCCGGGGATCCCGCGGACGAGTTCGAGAAGATGAACGCGTTCACCCCTTTCGGCAATATCGCCAACATCACCGGCCAGCCTGCGGTGAACGTGCCGAGCGGCACCACCGCGGACGGGCTTCCCCTCGGCATGATGCTCTTGGGGAGGATCGGCGCGGAGGCCACGCTGATCTCCCTGTCCGCCCAACTGGAGGCGGCCCGCCCGTGGCGGGACCGCACTCCAGAGGTGTGGCATCGCTAGGCCACAGTTATTGCGGTGTGCCGTTCCCGCTGTCCGGGCCGTCTGCGACCGGGTGTGTCTTCTCTCCTGGGGATCCGCTGCCGACCGCGAGCGTGCAGAAGGCAGACAGCAGCACGATCACTGCGCCGCCCACCACGCCCAGGGCGGGGCCGCCGACGTCCACCAGCCATCCGGACAGTGGCGCGGAGAACGCCACCCCGGTGGTGATCCCGGTGTTCATCCACCCGAACGCTTCCGCCCGCCGATCGCTGGGTGCCACCTCGCCGATCCGTTCGGTTGCCGCGGCCAAGGTGGGGGCGATCGCCAGCCCAGCTACGAACAGCACGGGGAGGAGCAGCCACGGGGAGGGGAGCTCCAGCACGGGAGGAAGCAGCGGGATCAGCATCGCGGTTCCCGCCGCGGCGGCGAAAGCCCGGCGGCTCAACCGGGGCGGGCCGGCCAAGGCGCCCGCGACGAGCCCGCCGACCAGGGAACCGATCGACCAGAACGCGGCGAGCACCCCGGCAACCCCGGGGCGGCCGATCTCCCGCGCCCACGCCACGATGACCAGGTCCACGGATGCCAGGCCGGCGATCAGCAGCATGCATACGACAACCAGGAGGGTGAGTTCCAGCTGCAGCAGCAGAGACCGGCGCCGCTGGGTGGGGGAGGCTGGACCGGGCTGGGGCGGGAAAGCGAGGCCGGAGCGGTAGATCTGCCACGCAAACCCGAAAGAGCCCGCGATCGAGAGCGCCGCGACCAGCAGCACGGCCCCTTTGCCTCCGCTTACCGCTACCGTGGCGGCCGCCAACAGCGGTCCCAGTACGAAGACGAGTTCCTGGAAGGTGGACTCGGCCGCGTACATGGCGGTGCGGGTCTGGCCTGAGGTCAGCCGCGGCCACAGCGCACGCGCGACCTGGGAGGCAGGCGGAGTGAACAGACCGGTCACCAAGCCGAGGGGGAAGGCCGCCCACCACAGCGAGGCGGGCAGCAGGGCGATCACGAGCAGACCAGCCCCGTAGCAGAGCCCGCACAGCGCCATGAGTCGGTCCGTACGCCCCCGGTCAGCACTGCGCCCGCGCAGCGGTCCGGCCACGGCAGCGCCGATGGTCAGCGTAGTGCTGACTGCTCCCGCCAAGGCATATGATCCGGTCCAGTCGGCTACGAGGAAGGTGATACCGATCGGCAGAGCCGCGATGTTCAGCCGGGCGATCAGCGACCAGACGAAAAGTCCGACGAGGTAGGGAACGGACAACAACGGACGGTAGGACTTGAGCACCACACAAGTATCACCGGATTCGTAGGATGAATCTCCGTATTTTTAGCCAATACCGTGATCAACATTGGCCGAAGTGGTAAAAACCATCCGATTCCGCGACTGGCGGCTCCAGATCCTGCTGATCAGCGCCGTGCTGCGGCATGATCGGATGGTGTGAGTGATGCTGCACTGGTCCGGCTAGCCGAGGCGCACGGCGTCGCAACCAGCTATGTGAACTGGCAGGGGACCCGGATCCCCGTTTCCGTGGACACGCTGCGCCACGTGCTCACCGCCCTGGGCGTGGACGTCAGCGACCCTGAGGCCGCGCTGCGGGCGCACCAGGAAGCCCAGGCCGCTCACCCGCTTCCCCCGGCCGTCGTCACCCGAGCCGGGCACACCCCGCGGCTCCCCCTGCCCGACGAGGCCCGGACCTGGGTGGAACTCGCCGACGGCGGGTACACCGATGTCGGTCCCACCCTCCCGCTCGGCCTCCACCGGTTGCACGTGGACAACCGCGGCAACCACCAGCAGCGTCCCCTCCTGGTCGCACCCGCTCGGCTGTCCCGCTCCGTGCCCCGCCGCATGTGGGGGCTGATGACCCAGCTCTACTCGGTCCGCTCCCACGTCTCGTGGGCTATGGGAGACCTCCACAACCTCGCCGAGCTGGCCACCTGGTCCGCCCGCGACCTGGGGGCGTCCTTCATCCTCGTCAACCCCCTGCACGCCACCGAACCGCTGCCGCCCGTCACCGACTCCCCGTATCTGCCGGTCAGCCGCCACTACGCCAGCCCGCTCTACATCCGTATTGAAGACATCCCCGAGTACGCGCGGCTCAACTCGATCCAGCGGGAAACCATCCAGCGGTTCGCCCGGCCGCTTCGCGAGCGGGGGCGCACCGCCGACCTGCTGGACCGTAACGCGGTCTGGCAAGCCAAACGGGCCGCCCTGGAAATCATCTACGGGGTCAGCCGCTCAGAGGAGCGGGAGCAGGCGTTCCGCGACTACCTGGACCGCGAAGGCGAAGCCCTGGAACGCTACGCCACGTGGTGCGCGATAGCCGAAGAGCACGGACCGGACTACCGCCGCTGGCCGGAGCCGCTGCGCGACCCCACCGCCGAAGAGGTCCGCGTCGAAACGCGGCGCCGCTGGCGTCGCGTGGACTTCTACCGCTGGACCCAGTGGATTCTCGACAGCCAACTCACCCACGCCCAGACCGCGGCACGCAACGCCGGAATGGACGTGGGAATCGTGCACGATCTTGCGGTCGGGGCGCAGAGCGGCGGCGCAGACGCCTGGATCCACCGCGAAGTGCTCGTCCCCGGGATCCACGTTGGCGCACCCCCGGACGAGTTCAACCAGCAGGGCCAGGACTGGGGGCAAGCGCCCTGGCATCCGGTGCGCCTCGCCGAACAGGGCTACCTTCCCTTCCTCGACCAGCTTCGGCAGGTAGGGCGGCACGCTGGCGGCATCCGGGTCGACCACGTCATGGGACTATTCCGGCTGTGGTGGATCCCGGAGGGGGCCGACCCCGCCGAAGGGACCTACGTGCGCTACGACCACGAGGGCATGGTGGGCGCGCTGCTCCTGGCCGCCCACGAAGCAAACGCGCTCGTCATCGGGGAAGACCTGGGGACAGTCGAACCGTGGGTCCGCGACTACCTGTCCGAACGCGGAGTGTTCGGCACATCCGTGCTGTGGTTTGAACGCGACGAGCATGGCGCCCCGCGCCGCCCGGAAACCTGGCGGACCGACTGCCTGGCCACGGTCGCCACCCACGACCTTCCCCCGATCACCTCCTATGTCACGGCCGAGCACGTGGCTTTGCGTTCCCACCTGGGCCTGCTCACCCGCCCGGTGGAAGAAGAGCGCGCCGAAGCCGAAGCCCAGGTCGCCGCCTGGTGCGCGCTGCTCACCGAACTCGGGCTGCTCGCGGAGGGAACCGACCCCGTGGCTCAGCCCGCCGCTGTGGTCACCGCGCTGCACAGCTACCTGGCGCGCACCCCTGCCGTCCTGGTGGGCGTGTCCCTGGCCGATGTGGTCGGCGACCACCGCATGCAGAACCAGCCGGGAACCAGCAGCGGATACCCCAACTGGCGGATCCCGCTCACCAACAGTGAAGGGGAGCCGGTCCTCCTCGAAGACCTGATCACCAATCCGCAGTGGGCTGCGGCAGTGCGTGCCGCACTCGGGGAGCTCGCCCAACTGTCCCCGGGCAGCGGCACGGCACGGGCCGCGCCCCCACTGCCCCGCCCATCCCGGTCGTTCCTCTGCCCGCAGTGGTGACCGCCCGCGGGAGCCCTTGCCGGGGCAAAGACGCCGATGGGCGGACACCGCGTCCCGCGCAGCGCCCGCCCACCAGGCCAGAAACGGTCAGTGTGCGGCCGCAGCGTCCTGCGCCCGAGCGTGCAGGGCACGCTCGACACCGGCCCGGCCTTCCAGCAGGAGGCGGCGCAGCGCCGGAACCGGGTTCTCTGTCTCGAGGTAGGCGTCAGTGCGGCGCAGCGTCTCCTCTTCGATCAGGTAGCCGGGGTAAGCGAACTCGGTGAAGGTCTGCGCGAACTCGGCAGTCCACTTCGCCCACGCGTCCGCAAGCTGGCCGAAGTAGCGGTCCACGTAGGGCCGCAGCAGTTCAGCGTGGGCGGGCTCGACGAATCCGCCCAGGGTCGCGCGGAACTCCGCATTGGCCAGGGTGCCGCTGGTGATGCGCTCCCAGGCTGCGGCCTTGGCTTCCGCGGTGGGGATCGCCGCCCGGCAGCCTGCCGCTGCCCGCTCGCCCGCGGCGGTGGGGTCGCGTTCCAGTTCCGCGTTGATCTCCGCTTCCCCGGCGGCACCGGCCGCGACGAGGCGGCGCAGCAGGGCCCAGCGCAGGTCAGTGTCGACCTTCAGCCCCTCCACTTCGATCGCGCCCTCGTAGATCCCCCGCAGCAGCGACAGGTGCTCGGGGGCGCGCGCCGTCTCAGCGAACCCGTGGGCGTAGGCGAGCTGCAGGTCGCTGCCGGGAGCAGCAGAGGTGAGCAGCTCCCGCAGCCGGGAGGCGAGCAGGTTGAAACCTTCCTCCTGCCATTCAGGGGAGACGTAGTGGATCAGCGCGGAGACGGCCTGCCGCTGCAGGGTTTGGGCCACCGCGACGTCGCGGACCCCGGCCAGGTTGCGGCTGACGAGGCGGACGTAGTCCCGCGCGGGCATCTCGCCGTCGCGGGTCATGTCCCACGCCGCGGCGAAGACGAGCGCGCGCGGCAGCGACTCAACAATCTCGCCGGCGCTCTCCACGACCGTGCGCAGGCTCTGCTCATCCAACCGCAGTTTGATGAAGGTGAGGTCGTCGTCGTTGAGCAGGACCAGGTCAGGCTGGCGTTTGCCCACCAGTTCCGGAACCTCGGTGCGCTCGCCGCTGACGTCCAACTCCACCCGGTCGCGCCGCACGATTCCCTGGTCGGTGCGGTCGTACAGGCCGATCGCCAACCGGTGGGAGCGCAGGGTCGGATGGTCGGCTGGCGCCTCCTGGAGGACAGCAAAGGACGTGAACGTGCCGTCGGGGCCCACCTCGAACTCGGGGCGCATCGTGTTGACGCCCGCGGTCTCCAGCCACTCCCGCGACCAGCGCGACAGGTCGCGTCCGGACGCCTCCTCCAGTTTCGCGAGCAGGTCCGACAGCTCGGTGTTGCCCCAGGCGTGCTCGGCGAAGTAGGCGCGCACCCCGGAGAAGAACTCCTCCACCCCCACGTAGGCGACGAGCTGCTTGAGCACGGAGGCGCCCTTGGCGTAGGTGATGCCGTCGAAGTTGACTTCCACGGCCTGGATGTCGGGGATGTCCGCGGCGATTGGGTGGGTGGAGGGCAGCTGGTCCTGGCGCAGCGCCCACGCCTTCTCCACGTTGGCGAACGTGGTCCAGGCGTCCCGCCACTTGGTGGCCTGGGCCTGGCAGTACACGCTGGCGAACGTGGCAAACGACTCGTTCAGCCACAGGTCGTCCCACCAGCGCATGGTGACCAGGTTGCCGAACCACATGTGCGCCATCTCGTGCAGGATGGTCTCGGCGCGGCGCTCGTAGCGGGCGTCGGTGACCCGGGAGCGGAACACGTAGTCTTCCAGGAACGTGACCGCCCCGGCGTTCTCCATCGCCCCGGCGTTGAACTCGGGGACGAACAGCTGGTCGTACTTGCCGAACGGGTAGCGGACCCCGAAAAGCTGGTGGAAGAAGTCGAAGCCCTGCTTGGTGACTTCCAGGATCGCGTCGGCGTCCAGGTACTGGGCGAGCGACGCCCGGCAGTACACGCCCAGCGGGATACCGTCGTGCTCGTCCCGCACCACGTGGTAGGGGCCGGCCACCAGCGCGGTGATGTAGGTGGAGATCCGCGGGGTCGGCGGGAAGTGCCAGCGCACCGCCGTGCTGCCGGGCACCGGCTCGCGCACCACATCGGGTGCGGTGTTGGACACGACTTCGAAGTCCGCGGGGGCGAGCACGGTCAGTTCGAACGTCGCCTTCAGGTCGGGCTGGTCGAAGCAGGCGTACATCCGCTGCGCGTCGGCGGTCTCGAACTGGCTGTAGAGGTAGACGTTGCCGTCGACAGGGTCGACGAACCGGTGCAGCCCTTCACCGGTGCGCATGTAGGCGGCGTCGGCGACGACCCGCAGTTCGTTGTCGGAACGCAGGTCGGGAAGGGTGATCCGCTCTCCGTTGAACACCTCGGCCGGGTCGAGGGCGACGCCGTTGAGGGTGACTTCGCGTACGGTCGGAGCCACCAAGTCGATGAAGCTTGCCGCCCCGGGTTCCGAGCAGTGAAACCGGACCACCGTGGTGGAGGTGAAGGTCTGGTCGCTTGAAGTGAGATCAAGTTCGACGGCGTAGGAGTCGACGCGGAGAATCCGTGCCCGCTCCCGTGCCTCCTCACGTGTCAGATTGCCTGCCACGACGCTCCCTTCCCAACCTGTCTCGGTGCCGATGGTGGTGGCGGCCGTCGGCGTGCTCACGGAGAGCGGACGGAGAGCCACCGCCTGATGATCAGCTCTGATCCTGCCATGCCGGGGTGTGGAATGCGGAACCGACGACTGTGGTTCATCCCTGAGGAGCTGGGCGTTTTAAGGTTCACGCCCGGGCTGTTGACCAAAAGCGTAAGGAGACGACGGTGACACAAGAGCGCATTCCTGTGGACCTGTGGTTCGACCCGCTCTGCCCGTGGGCGTGGATCACGTCGCGCTGGCTGCTCGAGGTGGAGAAGGTGCGCCCGGTCCGCCCGCGCTGGCATGTCATGAGCCTCGCTGTCCTCAACGAGGGCAAGGATGTGCCGGAGGAGTACCGGAAGATGCTCGCCACCGAGGCGTGGTGGGGGGTGCGGGTAGCCGTCGCAGTGGAGCAGCGCTCGGGCAACGAGGAACTGGGACGCTTCTACACCGCTTTGGGGACGCGGCTGCACAACCGCCGGGAGCCGCGCTCCTTGGAGACCATCGCGGCGGCACTCGCCGACGTGGGACAACCAGCGGATCTCATCGAAGCCGCGGAGAGCACTGACTACGATGAGGCACTGCGCAAGTCGCACCATGACGGCATGGACAGGGTCGGCCAGGAAGTGGGCACTCCCGTCATCGCGGTCGAGGACGTCGCCTTCTTCGGCCCCGTTGTGTCCCCCGCCCCTCGAGGCGAGGCCGCCGGTCGGTTGTGGGACGGCGTTCTGCTGGTCGCGGGAACCGACGGGTTCTTTGAACTCAAGCGGAGCCGCACCCGCGACCCCATCTTCGACTAGCCGCGACGGTGTGAAGGAGCGAACATGAGCGAACCGGACGAGGAGCGCATAGTCATCTTCGATGACGAGCTGGAAATCCTTCCGGACACCACCTCCGACGAGGAAGACACGGGGTGGGGAGAATCGCCGGAACGGAGCGAGCGGTCGCGTATTGAGGAGCTGCTCAACGACGTTCCTCCGCACTGGGCTTAACGCTTTACCCGCCGTATACGCGCTGATGAGAAGCGGTACCATCAGCGTGAGTGAGCATTTTGTCCGCTTTTGCCAAGGTGGTGTGAGTTGAGCAAGAAGCCGGAATCCAAAGCGGTTCCGCTGAGCAAGGACATCAAGCTTCTGGTGGTCATCAACCTGATTTTCCTCCTGTCCGCTGTCGCCTTCGGCGTTCTGGGTGCGACGGTGACCTTCGCCGCGACCTGAGCGACCCGTAGGACACAGGGCACTGTCCGGCGTCCTCAACGCCGGACAGTGCTCCCGGGGGCATGCGTGCCCCGGGGACCTGCAAAACTGGAGCCGTGCGTATCTACATTGGATCCGACCACGCCGGCTACGAACTCAAACAGCACCTCGTCTCCTGGCTGCAGAAGCAGGGACACGATGTCATCGACGCCGGTCCAGCCGTCTACGACGCGGCTGACGACTATCCTCCGTTCGTGCTGCGCGCCGCTGAGGGGGTAGCCAAGGACCCTGAGGCGCTCGGCATCGTGCTCGGCGGCTCCGGCAACGGCGAACAGATCGCCGCGAACAAGGTCAAAGGGGTGCGGGCCGCCCTCGTCTGGAGCAACGAGACCGCCAAACTCGCCCGCGAGCACAACAACGCCAATGTGATCAGCATCGGCGCGCGGATGCACACGATCGACGAAGCCACCGGTTTTGTCGACACGTTTCTCACCACCCCATACAGCGGTGAGGAACGCCACAGTCGCCGTATTCGGATGCTCTCCGACTACGAGACCACCGGGCAGCTTCCCCCGCTCCCCTGACCGGAGCCGTACCGGCTGATCCCGGGGAGCCGGAGGAGAGCCTCCGCAGCGCTGCCAGGATGCGGATGCGCTCCCTCTCTCGCCTCCCCGGGAGGCAGGCTGGGGCTCCCTGCGGGGGACGCGCTGCACCGGGGAGCCAGCCCACTACGCGCCGTCGTGCGTCCACGCTGAGCGGACGGAACCGCCGAGGCGCCTCACGGCGTACTTTGACGCTAGCGCGGCACGCCCCGGCAGTGCACTCCCCCGGGAGCGATAAATCCCTCACCGAAACCTGTGCCCGGAAACGACTGCTCCAGCGGTACTCCGGCCCCACCCTGGCTCAGGCGTCCGCGGACCCTCCCAGGAAGCGTGAGGAGAAACCAGGCGCGGCGGAGACCAGCCCGGTCAGAAGATCATTGAGCACGCCGGGATCGTGGGCGTGACCAGTGCGGCGGAGAGCTCCGCCACCGCTCCGGGACGCGCCTCGCGTACCAGGCCCGCGGCCGCGTACGCGGTCAGTGCTTCCCCGCCCAGGTACGCCGAACTCAGCACCCCCACGTCGAGGGAGAGGTCAGCCGGATCGTCGGTGCGGATGCACTCGGCATGCTCCCGGTCCGCCCGCAACCGCCAGCGCCCCTCGTTCCACGGGCACATCGCATCGGCCACTTCGATGACGACGTCGACCGGCGCCGCATAGGAGCGTTCGGACAGTGCGCGGGGGAGGTCCACAAGCCGCCCCCACACCCCGGTGTCGGGCGTCCACCGTGCCCGGTGCCGGTCAGTCAGCAGGTACAGCAAGGGGTCGTCGGCAGGCCGCAGAAAAGCGGTGACCTTCCCTATCAGGTCCCGGTTGAGCAGGAACTCCCACAGGGCCCCCAGAGCGGCCGGACGGGTCGCGAAGAGCTCTTCCACCTCCATGGCACCGTCGGCGAGGCCGTGCTCGTCGTAGTGCTGCCGGGTCCGGTACAGCGCATAGCCCACCGGTTCCGACCCGTCCATCACGAGGACGCATTTGATCGGACTGAACTGGTCCTTCCGCCGTGCCAAACGGTCGAAGAGCCAATCCCACAACTGGGGGGTGCGACGGAACTCGCCGACCCGCGCCAAGCGGGCCGTTTCGTGGACCTGAGCGAGTTCGGCGCGCACAGCAGCGGGATCGGCCATACGCATCCGCAGCCCGGGGTCGCGGGGAGCATCCGCGCGCAGGACGCCTTCGCCGCGGCGCACCGTCACCGTGCCCAGCAGGGAAGCGACGCCGTAGCCGAACCGCCCGTAGATCCCGCCTTCCGAAGCGAACAGGAGCGCCACCGCTTCTGCCCCGCGTTCGGCAATGTCCCGCAGCTGGCGGCGCATCAGCGCGGTGAGCACCCCGCGGCGCCGGTGCGTGGGCAGGACCCCGACCGCGGAGACCCCGGCGACCGGGCGGGAACCTCCGGGCAGTGTCATCTCAAAGGAGAACAGCCGCGTCGTACCGATGACCTGGTCGCCGTCGAATGCGGCGAGCGTGCGATCCAGGTCGGTTATGGCAAGCACAGACGCCAGGCGCTCCTCGTCAATCGGGTCGTCGAGCAGCGCTTCCCGGCAGGTCCCGCAGAATGCGGGGAACTCGTCGACGGTGACCGGCCGTATTGGCCACGGATCGGAGTCAGCGGAACAGGGAGAAACAGACATGGCTTCTTGCCTACCTGCCGCTCCTCACTGCGCGCCACTGATTTTTTCGATCCGAATCTCCCCGGGGTGGTGCGGGCGGGACACGGGCACCCGAGGGTGCCGCAAGGGGTCATAGAAACAGCACCGTGAAGAATATGAGGGATTTTTCGCTTTCTTTCGTGCGATGCGAGCGGGACCATAACCCTGACAGAAGGGGCAGGGAAGGTCCATACTGAACCATGGGCTGTTCTTTGCTGTTCCCCGCTCCCACCCGAGGTGGATATCGGTTGGCCCGTTATGGGAAGTCTCAGCCCCCCTGGGCCCGGCACAGCGTGCTTGGGAAGGTTTCCCGCGCTACAGTTCGGCAACGATGAGCACTTCGCCGCCCTCTCGCCTTCTGCGCTCCGCCAACTCTGTGGCGCAGCGCGTTTTCGCGTTCCTCCGGCGCAAAGTGCTCTTCCGCTACCGCCTGGTCCTCATCGTCTTGGTGCTGCTCGCCGTCGGCATCGGGGTGGGCGCCGTGTGGGGGCCTCCCGGATGGTTCCCGCCGAGCGCCGTCATCATCACAGTCCTCGCTGGCGGGCTGCTGCTCAAACGCCGGAGCCTGGCCTTCCTCTTCGGAGTGGTGGCTGTAGTCCTCGCCTTCACCGCCTATGCACTGGACTTCAGCCAGGTGGGGCCCGGGCTGGCCGTCACCATCGGGGTGACCGCTGTCGTGGCGTACCTGCTGTCCGGGGTGCGGGAGCGTCTCGGCGTCCAAGGCCTCGACGGCGAGAAGATGCTGCTCGAACTGAGGGACCGCATCCGCACCCAAGGCCAGCTTCCCGCCCTGCCCGCCGGATGGCACGCCACCCAAGTGCTGCGGCAGGCCGGCGGCTCCTCCTTCGGCGGCGACTTCGTAGTCTCAACGCTCCGCGACGACCAGCTCGACATCGCGGTGGTCGACGTCTCCGGCAAAGGCGTCGAAGCAGGGACCCGGGCCCTGCTGCTCTCCGGCGCGTTCGGCGGCCTGATCGGCGCGGTGCCACGCGGCGAGTTCCTCGAGCACTGCAACGACTACCTGGTCCGCATCGCCGGAGGCGAGGGGTTCGTCACCGCCGTCCACCTCAGCGTCGACCTGACCACCGGAGAGTACCTGCTGGCCTCGGCCGGACACCCGCCCGCCGTACAGTTCGACCACACGACCGGAGCGTGGAGCCCTACCGAGGCCAAAGGGGTCGTGCTAGGCATCATCCCGGAGATGAGCTACACGCCGGTGCGGGGCCGTCTCCGTCCCGGCGACGCCGTCATGCTCTACACCGACGGGCTCGTGGAAACCCCGGGAGAAGACCTCGACGCAGGAGTGGACCGCCTGCTCGGCGCGGCGGAGAGCCTAGTGGCGATGGGGTTCGGACCAGGAACCGAGCAGTTCGTCGACACCCTCAGCAAGGACAAGAACGACGACCGCGCCCTCGTCGTGCTTTGGCGGACCCACTGAGCGACCACGCGAGTGCGGCACGTACGTTTTTCCTGTGAAGGGGCTGCGCGCCTCCGAGTCGCCGAGCCTCCAAAGGGAAGACTCTCCTGCTGGGGTGCACACCTGCCACGCGGGGCGCCGCTCCGCAGCCCGCAGCGACCCTGCCGCGCCCGTCCGCGCACTCTGGACGCGGCATGAGAGTGCGGTCGCTGCGCTGCGGTCCCTGCCCACGCTGACCGCTGTGAGGAGGTGCGGTGTGCCCCGGTCTTACCCGACGTCCGGAAGGTCCACACCGCGATTCAGATGACCGACGCCAAGAAGCCGATCGAGCTGGACCAGCTAGTCGCCGCCAACGACCTGGTCGGGATACGGCTGTGGCTGGCCGAACATCCGCCCTATGAGATCGCTGACGCGTTGACGCGCCTGCCCCCGCAGCGGGCCATCATCCCCTTCCGGCTGCTGGACAAGGAACGGGAACTCGAAGTCTTCGAAGAGCTCGACCCTAGTCAGCAGCAGGCGATCCTCATGGGACTGCGCGACTCGGCATTCCGAGAGCTCCTGGAGAAGATGGGGCCCGACGACCGGGCCCGGCTCATCGGGGAGGCCCCGGCCAAGATCGCTGCCAGGGCACTGGCCGGGCTGAGCCCGGCTGAACGTCGAGTGACCGCGGCAATCCTGGGCTATCCGGAGGACTCGGTCGGCCGTTTCATGAACCCCGACACGGTGATCCTCCACCGCAACCTCACCGTGGCCCGGGCCCTGGAAGTGGTGCGCGCCAAAGGGTCCGAAGCCGAAATCGTCTACGTGATGCCCGTGGTCGACGACGGGCGTCGGCTCTCCGGCATGGTGCGGCTCAGCGAGCTGGTGACGAGCAACCCCGACACCCTCCTCAAAGACCTGGTCGACGTGTTCACCCCCCGCGTCTACGCCACCGACCCGGCCGAGGATGCGGCGCGCCTCGTCCAGGAAGCCAACCTGGTCGCCCTGCCCGTGGTCGACTCCGAGGAGCGTTTCCTCGGTCTCCTCACCTTCGACGACGCCCTGGAACTGATCGAAGCGGCTGACTCCGAGGACATCGCCCGCCAGGCAGGGTCGCAGCCCATCACCGGGCACTACGCCACTGTCGGTGTCCTGCGGTTAGCCCGCGCCCGCGCCGTGTGGCTGCTGCTGCTCATCATCGCCTCCACCTTGACGATCAACGTGATGCAGGGCTTCGAAGCGACCCTGGAACAGGTGACCGCACTGGCGCTCTTCGTTCCCATGCTCACCGGGACCGGGGGCAACGTCGGCTCGCAGTCGGCCACCGCGGTGGTGCGGGCCTTGGCTGTGGGCGAGGTCCGACTGCGCGACCTGCCGCGGGTCATTTGGAAAGAGTCCCGCGTCGGCCTGCTGCTGGGGTGCATGCTCGCCACGATCGCGCTCATCATCGGCTCCCTGCTGGTCGGCACCGCGGTCGCCGCCGCTGTAGCCCTGTCCGTGGTGGCGATCTGCGCTTGGGCGTCGATCATCGGCAGCACCATGCCGCTCCTGGCCCGCAGGATCGGGGTGGACCCCGCGGTAGTGTCCGCACCGCTGGTCTCCACCCTGGTGGACGCCACCGGTCTCCTCATCTACTTCTCGGTCGCCCGCACTGTTCTGGGGCTGTAGCCCGCAGCCGGGGCGGGACGCCTCTCTCGTCTGGGTGCATAAGGCCGTCTCCGCAGGGCAGGGGAGGGGGAGTGCATGACGACAGTGTCAGGCGCCCTGGCTGAGGGGAGGCCATGCCATGGGGATCAAAGACACTTTCGAGAAGGCCAAACAGCTTGCCGAAGAGCACGGCGACAAGACAGACCAGGGGGTCGACAAGGCCGCGGAAGCCGCGAAGAAGCGCACCGGGGGCAAGTACGACGAGCACATCGACACCGCACGGGAGCGCGCCAGCGACTCGCTCCGCCAACGGCAGGAAGCCGACCAGGACGACCGGAAGCGGGAGCGCTGAGCACGCGGCAGCGCACGGCTCCGGCCGCCGGCAGCGGGAGGGCGGGCGTCAGTTCGCGGTGCTGCGCCGCTCCCGCTCCTGCGGGGCGAACTGGGTCCGGTACAGGGCTGTGTACAAGCCGCCACGGGCCAGCAGCTCCTCGTGGGTCCCGCGTTCCAGGATGCGGCCGTCTTCGAGCACGAGGATCAGGTCGGCTTCACGGACCGTGGCCAGACGGTGGGCGATGACCAGCGAGGTCCGCCCGTGCAGCGCGGTCGCCAGGGCCTGCTGGACCGCGGCTTCGGACTCGGAGTCCAGGTGGGCTGTCGCCTCGTCCAGCACCACCACGGACGGGGATTTCAACAGGAGCCGGGCGATGGCCAGCCGCTGCTTCTCTCCGCCGGAAAGACGGTAGCCGCGGTCTCCGACCACGGTGTCCAACCCTTCGGGCAGGGTTTCCAGCAGCGCGTCGAGGTGTGCGGCGCGCATCGCCGCGATGAGCTCCTCGTCGGTGGCGTCCGGACGGGCGTAGCGCAAGTTCGCCCGGATGGTGTCGTGGAACAACTGCGTGTCCTGGGTGACCACGCCGACCGCATCCCGCAGCGACTGGGTGCGCACCTGGCGCAGGTCCACTCCGCCGATCCGGACCGTGCCCTCGGTGGGGTCGTACAGCCGGGACACCAGGTGGGTGAGCGTCGTCTTGCCTGCCCCGGACGGACCTACCAGGGCCACCATCTGCCCGGGCTGGACAGTGAACGTGATGTCGCTGAGCACTTGGGTGCTGACAGAGTGCTCCGGCTGTGGCACGAGTTCCAGTGACTCCAGGGTGGCTTCGGCGCCCGGGTAGCGGAAGGAGACGTTGGAGAACTCTACGGACAGGCCGCCCGCGGGGAGGTCGACCGGGTTCTCGGGTTCGGCCACGGACGGTTTCATGTCCAGCACTTCGAAGACACGCTCGAAGCTGACCAGGGCGGTCATCACATCCACTTGGACGTTGGAGAGCGCGGTCACCGGGCCGTACAGCCGGGTCAGCAGGGTCGCCAGCGCCACGAGCGTGCCCACTTCGAAAGTGTCGTGCACCACCAGCAGGCCGCCCGCCCCATAGACCATGGCGGTGGCGAGCGCGGTGATCAGCCCCAGTACGGAGAAGAGCATCCCGCTGTAGACGCTTCTGGTGACGCCGATGTCCCGCACGCGTCCCGCGCGGGCTGCGAACTCCGCGCTCTCCTCGTCGGGGCGGCCGTACAGTTTGACGAGCATGGCGCCCCCCACGTTGAAGCGCTCGCTCATCATCGAGCTCATCTCCGCGTTCACGTCCATGCTCGTGCGGTGGACTTGGGCGAGGCGGCGGCCCAGGTAGCGTGCGGGGAGCAGGAACAGCGGGATCACGAGGAGCGCGGCCGTGGTGATCGGCCAGGAGAGGGCGAGCATGGCGCTGAGCACCGCCACTACGCTCACCGAGTTGGCGACCAGCGACTGCAGGACCGAAGTGACGGCCCGCTGCGCCCCCACCACGTCGGTGTTGAGCCGGCTGATCAGCGACCCGGTCTGCGTGCGGGTGAAGAACGCCAGCGGCATGCGCTGCACGTGGGTGAACGCTTGGGTGCGCAGCCGGTAGATGACCCCTTCGCCGATGCTCGCGGACAGCCACCGGCTCACCAGGCTGAGCCCGGTCTCCAGCAGCGCCAGCACGGCCACGACCAGGGAAAGCCCGACCACGAGAGACGGATTGTTGGCGCCGATCCCGCGGTCGATGATCGTTTTGAGCAGCAGGGGGTTGGCGATGATGATGCCGGAGCCGACCGAGGTAGCCAGCACGAACAGCAGGATGCGCCGCCAGTGCGGACGGGCGTAGCTGAGGACGCGCCGCACGGTGCCCGGCTGGAGCGCTGCCTTGGCAGCCGAACCGTCGTTGACCAGCGTCCAGACTGTGCGGTGACCGCTTATCACCATCGTTGCGCCACCCTTCGTGTGGGGTCACGGAAGCGTCCGTCGCGGCGGGCACCGGGCGGCAGCCTCCGGAAAACGGCGACGCCGCCCGCGCACTACAGGGACCGGGCGAGCTGTCCGAGGGTTGCGGTGGTGGACCGGCCCAGTGTCAGCGGCAGCTCCCAAGCGAGTGCGCCTAACGCGGCCGCACCGCGTTTCTTGTTCTCGGCGTAGGGGTCTCCTTCGGTGTAGGCCAGGGCAGCCGGGCGCAGCGGGGCGAGGAGTTCGGCGTAGTGCCGCCAGCTCACCACGCTGGGGGGACCGGAGATGATGAACACCCCGTCGACACAGGACAGTTCGGCGAGGATTTCGGCCCGCTCCTCTGCGGGGTTGATCGGGCGCCCCGGTCCTTTCCAGGCCCGGACCCGTTCGTCGGATTCCACCCCTACGAGGAGGGGGAAGCCCCGGGCACGTACGCTTTTGAGGTAGCGGACGTGCCCCACGTGCAGGATGTCGAAAGCCCCGGTGACGACCGCGGGGCGTTCCGCGCTGGTCGGCCGGGAGACCCAGTCCAGCGTCAGCGAGGGCGCGGCCTCCCGCGTCGGATCGGTTCCCGTCATCTCTCACCTATCGAAGTGCCCGGGCGCACCCGCGTGCGGCCGGGGTTACCCGAGGACTGTCGTATCGGGTAGTGGCGTGCGGTTCTGACCTTTGACGATACTCCGGCCCCGGAGTACAGGCGCAGCCTGCTCGCTGCGCGCCGCAGCAAGTCACCCAGTGCGGCAGGGGAAAGGGGAAGTGCGGGCCGCTTCCCAGGGGAGGGGCGGGCGGCGGAAGACAGCCGACAATCACGGAGAAAAGTGAGATCAATCACAGCAGTGCTGTGCGGGTTCGGCCGCTGGAGTCGTGCGGACCGTCCGCCTGGAGGGTGCCCGGGAACGGAGGGGCGTCCAGGCCTGCACGGCGGTGTCAGGACGAGAAAAATCTGAAGGCCAGGCTGCGTGCATCACGCTCGCCTGGCCTTCACAGCAGAGCGGGTGACGGGAATCGAACCCGCACGGCCAGCTTGGAAGGCTGGAGTTCTACCATTGAACTACACCCGCATGGCACGGCAGCCACTGAGTTTCCTCTAGACTCGTGGAGCCGGCAGACACAAGATTACCGCCTTCGCGGCGTGGGTTGTACATTGGCCGCGAACTTGTGCAGTCCACGGGGAGTGGCGCAGCTTGGTTAGCGCGCATGCTTTGGGAGCATGAGGCCGCGGGTTCGAATCCCGCCTCCCCGACGAACGGCCGACGGCCCGCGCGGCTTCCTGCCCGACAGGGCCGTCGCTCCCTCTCGCCTGTCCTAGACTGGGCGAGATCGCAGACCGTAGAAGCATGCTGGACATCACAGCAATCTCTTGACACCCGTCGGTCGTATCGGTCGAAGCCCATCGATCACTGCCGTGGCGCGGTGCGGCGGAGAAACAGGCCGCCAGCGGGTGTCATCGCCGGAAACTAGGAGTACCGCCCCGTGAAGACCGCTGTCGAGGAGCTGAGCCCCACCCGGGTCAAGCTGACTATCGAGGTTCCGTTTGAGGAACTCGACCATGCCTTCGACGTGACCTACAAGTCGCTCGCCAAGCAGGTCCGGATCAAGGGGTTCCGGCCAGGAAAGGCTCCGGCGAAGCTCATCGACCGCTACGTCGGCCGCGGAGCGGTGCTCACCCAGGCGGTCAACCACGCGGTCCCCGAGCTCTACAGCGAGGCCGTGAGCAAGGAGGAAGTCCCCGTCCTCGGACCGCCTGAGGTGGAGATCACCCGCTTGGAGGACGGCAAGGAGCTGGCCTTCACCGCCGAAGTCGACGTCCGCCCCAAGTTCGAGGTCACCGACTACGAGGGCATCGAGGTCACCGTCGACGACGCCGAGGTCACCGAGGAGCAGGTCAACGAGCGCCTCGAGGCGCTGCGGCAGCGCTTCGCCACCCTCATCGGCGTCGACCGGCCTGCCGAGCAGGGCGACCACGTCTCGATCGACCTGTCCGCCTCGGTCGACGGCAAGAAGCTGGAGGACGCGCAGGCCAGCGGGGTCTCCTACGAGATCGGCGCCGGCACCCTGCTGCAGGGCCTCGACGAGGCGATCATCGGCCTGAGCGCGGGAGAGTCCGCCACCTTCACCACCACCCTGGTGGGCGGGGAGCACAAGGGCCGCGAAGCCGACGTCACGGTCACCGTGCACAGTGTCAAGGTCAAGGAGCTCCCCGAGCTCGACGACGAGTTCGCCCGCCTGGCCAGCGAGTTCGACACCATCGAAGAGCTGCGTGCCAGCGAAGCCGAGCGGCTCGGCGAACTGCTCCGCGCTCAACAGCTCCGCCAGGCCCGCGACCGCGTCCTTGAAAAGCTCGTCGACTCCATCGACATCCCGCTGCCGGAAAGCGTGATCAAGCAGGAGGCCGACCGCCGCCGTGAACTCCTGGACCGGCAGCTCTCCCAGAGCGGTCTGAGCAAGGAGGCCTACCTCGAGGCCCAGGAGAAGACCGAGGAGGAGTTCGAAGCCGAGCTCACCGAGAACGCCACCCGCGCCGTCAAGACCGGCTTCGTTCTCGACCAGCTCGCCTCCCAGGAGAACCTGACCGCGAGCAACGAAGAGCTGACCCAGTACGTCGTCGAGCAGGCCCAGAGCATGGGCATCTCGCCCGACCAGCTCTTCCAGAGCCTCATGCAGGCCAACCAGCTCCAGCTGGTCTACGTCGAGGTGCTGCGGGCCAAGGCACTCGACCTGGTGGTGTCCAAGGCCAAGATCACCGACGAGTCCGGCAACACCATCGAGCCTCCGACCCCGGTCCACACGGAGACCATCACGGTCGCCTCCGGGGATGAGGAGACCGAGGAGTCCGCGGCAGAGCAGGGCGAAACCGAAAAATAGGTCGCTGCTTGCCGATGTCACCGGGCCCCGCGTCGCGACGGCGCGGGGCCCGCGTCGTTTCGCCAGGCGCGAAACTCCCTGGTCGCCACGGAAGAGACCTGCGCTGACAGCGAACAGAATGGGGAACTGGCACGACCAGGTCGAGGAACGGCGTTAGTGTCGCAAGCGTCGCAACCGTTTCGAATTCGCGGAGCAGGTGACGAGAGTGCCGCCGACACATAATGAGTTCATGCGAACCGACGTTCCCATGCAGCCGATGTACGAGCAGACAGCGCAGCGACTGCTGCGGCAGCGGATCGTCTTCCTCGGCCAGCAGGTCGACGACGAGATCGCGAACCGCATTGTCGGGGAGCTGCTGCTGCTGTCGGCCGAAGACCGGGAGCGGGACATCACGTTGTACATCAACTCGCCCGGGGGCTCGGTCACGGCGGGTATGGCGATCTACGACGTCATGCAGTACATCCCCAACGACGTCCGCACGGTCGGCATCGGCCTGGCCGCGTCCATGGGGCAGATGCTGCTGTGCGCGGGGACCCGGGGTAAGCGCTACGCGCTCCCGCACACCCGGATCATGATGCACCAGCCGTCGGGCGGCATCGGAGGCACCGCCTCCGACATCCGCATCTTGGCCGACCAGTTGCTCTACGTGAAGAAGATGTTCCTGGAGCGTATCTCGCTGCACACCGGGCAGCCGGTGGAGCAGATCGAGAAGGACGCCGACCGAGACCGGTGGTTCACCGCCCAGGAAGCTCTGGAATACGGCTTCATCGACGAGGTGCTGACGAACACCCCCGACGTCACGGGTGGTCGGTCCTGAACGACCCCCGCTCCAACAGCCCTTTGGACCGGCGCAGTGTGGAAGGCCAGGAAATGAGCGAGTTCAACTTTGACCCGTACCGCCGCTACGGGGGTGGGATGGCCCCGATGGCTCCGCAGAGCCGCTACGTCCTGCCCTCCTATATCGAGCGCACGGCGTACGGCGTCAAGGAGATGAACCCCTACAACAAGCTCTTCGAAGAGCGCATCATCTTCGTGGGGGTGCAGATCGACGACACGTCGGCCAACGACATCATCGCCCAGATGATGACGTTGGAGCACATCGACAGCGACCGTGACATCACCCTGTACATCAACTCGCCCGGCGGTTCCTTCACCTCGCTGATGGCGATCTACGACACGATGCAGTTCGTGCGCCCAGACATCCAGACCGTCTGCGTCGGCCAGGCAGCTTCCGCGGCCGCCGTCCTGCTTGCCGGCGGCACCAAGGGCAAGCGCACCGCGCTGCCGAACTCGCGGATTCTGATCCACCAGCCCGCAACTGAGGGGACGCACGGCCAGGCCAGCGACGTCGAGATCATGGCCAACGAGATCATGCGGATCCGCCACCAGTTGGAGACGATCCTCGCGAAGCACACTGGCCGCAGCGTCGAGGAGATCTCCCGCGACATCGAGCGGGACAAGATTCTCACGGCCGAGGAGGCCAAGGAGTACGGCATCGTCGATGACGTGCTGCCTTACCGTAAGGCGTCGTTGAAGTAGGATCGACCGCACGAGGGCGGCCTGAAGGGCCGGACGCAACCGGCTGAGGGCTCTCGGCGGTGCCGGCCCTTCACCGCTTGGGCGCAGGGGGACGACTGCGGACCGCCGCGGCGGCCCGTGGTGCACGCGAGCCATGGAGGGGACGCTCGTGGCACGTCCCAGCGCCAGCCGTACCAGGCCGTGCGGACCGTGGTGGGGCCTGCGACGGCAGCAGACGACTTCCGGTAAGAAAACACAGGAATCCGTGGCGCGTCGATCGCCTGACGCCACAGGATTCTCGACGGGCAGACCGGCGCAGCCGGTCAGACTGGACGCGGCGAGCGGTGAAGTCGGTCCGTCTCTTCGCTTAGGCTCAACAGGAACGACCTACAGACCGTCCCGTTAATGGCGGCGTCTGGAAGGCATATCCTGGGAATTGGTGGTCGTTCGGTGAGCCGGGATCGCCCCGCCTTCCCGCGGATCGCCTCGGGAATCCGGAGTGTCTGGATCCCAGGAGAGCGGGAAGGAGGCGTGTGACGGGACGGCCGACGTTTTAAGGAGTGGCTGGGTGGCACGCATCGGCGACGGTGGAGACCTGCTGAAGTGCTCGTTCTGCGGCAAGAGCCAAAAGCAGGTGAAGAGGCTCATCGCGGGTCCCGGTGTGTATATCTGCGATGAATGCATCGACCTCTGCAACGAGATCATCGAGGAAGAATTCGCGGATGCGACCGAGCTGAAATGGGATAATCTTCCCAAGCCTCGGGAGATTTACGAATTCCTGGACTCCTACGTCGTAGGTCAGGAGCAAGCAAAGAAGGCGCTATCGGTAGCGGTCTACAACCACTACAAGCGAATACGGTCCGGGGGAGATCGGTCCCGAGACGACGATGTGGAGATCGCCAAATCCAACATCCTGCTCCTCGGGCCCACCGGTTCCGGAAAGACCCTTCTCGCCCAGACCCTGGCCAAGATCCTCAAAGTCCCCTTTGCCATCGCCGACGCCACTGCCCTGACCGAAGCCGGCTACGTAGGCGAAGACGTCGAGAACATCCTGCTCAAACTCATCCAAGCCGCGGACTACGACGTCAAGAAGGCCGAGACCGGCATCATCTACATCGACGAAGTCGACAAGGTCGCCCGCAAGAGCGAAAACCCCTCCATCACCCGCGACGTCTCCGGGGAGGGAGTGCAGCAGGCGCTGCTGAAGATCCTGGAGGGCACCACCGCGAGCGTTCCCCCGCAAGGCGGGCGCAAGCATCCGCATCAGGAGTTCATCCAGATCGACACCACCAACGTGCTCTTCATCTGCGGTGGCGCGTTCTCCGGACTGGAGAAGATCATCGAGGCGCGCACCGGCAGACAGGGCATGGGATTCAACGCGGTCGTGCGCTCCAAGAAGGAGCTGGAGAACTCCGACCCGTTCCGCGACGTCATGCCGGAAGACCTGCTCAAGTTCGGCATGATCCCGGAGTTCGTGGGACGGCTCCCGGTGATCACCAGCGTGCACAACCTCGACCGCAACGCGCTCATCCGGATCCTCACCGAGCCGCGCAACGCCTTGGTCAAGCAGTACCAGCGGCTGTTCGAGCTGGACAACGTCGAACTCCAGTTCACGCAGGACGCGCTGGAAGCCATCGCCGACCAGGCGATCATGCGCGGTACCGGTGCCCGCGGCCTGCGCGCCATCATCGAGGAAGTGCTGCTCTCGGTGATGTACGAAGTGCCGAGCCGAAAAGATGTGGCGCGGGTGATCATCACCCGGGAGGCAGTGCTGGAGCACGTGTACCCGACGATCGTGCCGCGGGCCCTGCCGCCCAAGGAGCGCGAGGAGAAAACCGCCTGACGCTGGAGTCGCGGAAGACCCTGGAGGGCGGCCGGTCAGGAATCGGTCGCCACCACCTCGCCGGTCTCCGTGTCCACAGCGACCGTCCGGCCGTCGTCGACCTCGATCTTCCACACCCGGCGGCCGTTCTCCTTGTCCAGTGAAGCCTCGGTGGCCTCGCTGCCGCCGCTGTCGTCCAATGCGACCCGCACCGCCGTGTCCAGGCTGCGCGCGGACAGCCCGGCAAGGTCCGCGTCCGGACCGTCGGGCATGTCCGCCTCCAGTTCGGAGACGTCACCGCTGCGCGCGTCGACGGCGAGCGCGTGCTCGGCGCCCTCCGCGCTCACTTCCACGGTCCAGCGGTGGCTGTCCTCTTCCAGTTCCACGTCGTAGACCACCCCGTTCGGAAACTCCTCCAGGGCCGCGTCGCGGGCCCGCAGCAGGTCGATGCGACGCTCCGGGTTTGCCGGGGAAGGGGACGCCTCAGGGCTGCCCCGCTGCTCCAGCCTGCCGGTGGGACCCGGGTCCCCGCCGCCTTCATCAGGGGTAGCGTCGCCGTCGCAGCCAGCCGCCGCACCAACCGCGATGAGCAGCGCCCCCACAGCACCCACCCACCTCAGACCAGTGCTCTCCACTCGGCGCATCCGGACTCCCCTCCTCGATGAACACTCGGGGAGACCACTGACCGGCTCGGGGGAGGCCGAGCGCTAGTCAAGGACAAAGAACCGCAAAGCCTTGCCCCACGCCAGGAACAGCGCAGCCTGGCCACGGGGGAAAGGACGCGGCCGCCACCGGGGTAGGCTGAAACCGCACATCGCAATGACCAACGCTGGGAACAGGGGACACGTGCATCCGCAGTATCAGGAGGCGCAAAAAGAGATCCTTGCGCGTGCGGGAGAGTCGATCATCCATCCCACGCTGGATCGCATGCGCGCGGCCATGGACCTGCTCGGCAACCCCCAGCACAACTATCGGGTCATCCATGTGACCGGGACCAACGGCAAGACCTCCACCGCGCGGATGATCGACAGCCTGCTTCGGGAGCGGCAGCTGCGGGTCGGGCGCTACACCAGCCCGCATCTGACGAGCATGCGCGAACGGATCGTCATCGACGGTGAACCGCTCTCCGAGCAGGCGTTCGCCGACCTTTATGCCGACGTGCTGCCGTACGTGCGGATGGTGGACGAGCAGCACGACGTGCCCATGTCGTTCTTCGAAGTCCTCACGGTGATGGCGTACGCCGCCTTCGCTGACGCTCCCGTGGACGTCGCCGTTGTCGAAGTGGGCATGGGCGGCACGTGGGACGCCACCAATGTGGTGGACGCCGACGTCGCCGTCGTCACCCCGATCGCCGTCGACCACACGGACTACCTGGCCGACACGCCCGAAGGCATCGCCGAAGAGAAGGCCGGCATCATCAAACCCAACAGTGTCGCCATCCTCGCCCAGCAGACGCTGCCTGTGGCGAAGACCCTGCTGAGCCACGCCTCGGCAGTGGGAGCCGAAGTCGCCCGAGAAGGCCTGGAGTTCGGTGTCGTCCACCGCAACCTGGCTGTCGGCGGCCAGCAGATCGCGGTCAAAGGGCTGCGCGCCGCCTACGACGGGATCTTCCTGCCGCTGTTCGGCGCCCACCAGGCCACTAATGCCGCCGTGGCGGTGGCCGCGGTGGAGGCTTTCGCCGCCCCCAAGGAAGGCGAAGACGGGCTCGATCCGGAGCTGGTGCGGACTGCCCTGTCCGCGGTCTCCTCCCCGGGACGATTGGAGATCGTGCGGACCAGCCCTACCGTGCTCGTCGACGCGGCACACAACCCCGCAGGGATGGCCGCCACCGGCGAAGCGGTCCGCGAGTCGTTCACCTTCGACCGGCTGGTCGGGGTGGTAGCGGTGCTGGCGGACAAGGACGCTGAAGGCATCCTGGAACCGCTCGAGCCGCTGCTCGATGAGATCGTGGTGACCGTGAACTCGTCACCGCGGGCCCTGCCGGTAGACCGGCTTCGGGAGACCGCGGAGGCAGTCTTCGGCCCGGACCGCGTCCACGCGGCGCTGCGGCTCGACGACGCTATCGACCAGGCTGTCGCCCTCGCAGAGCGGGACGCAGAGTTCGGCGGGGGCGGGGTGCTGATCACCGGTTCGGTGGTGACGGCCGGGGACGCCATCCACCTGTTGAAGAAGGAGTAACCGTCGTGCGGACTGTCTGCGCCGTTGTCCTGGCCTTCGAAGCCATCGTGCTGGGACTGGCCGTTCCCGTGGCCATCCAACTCGGCGGCCACGCCCCCGGTTTCGCCGGAGCGGTCTGGGGCGGTCTGGCGCTCGCCGCCCTGGTCCTTGCCGCGCTCCAGCGCTTTACCTGGGGGTTCTACGCCGCATGCGCACTCCAGGTGGCGTTTCTGCTCAGCGGCTTTGTCGTACCGGGACTCATCTCCTTGGGCATTGTCTTCGTCGGGCTGTGGATTGCCGGAGTAGTCCTGGGACGGCGGGTAGAGGCAGCACAGCAGGCCGTCCACGACACGGAAAGCGCGTGAGCAGCACCGCCCTCGGAGTCGTCTCCCGCACGCACGGGGAGGGGCCGCCGAACCGATAGGGTACCCACCACCGGAGGCAGAGCACCGCACCGGTGCGGTGCTCCTGGACCGGCAGCACCGTACACAGCCAACGACGTCTCAAGGAGAAAAGCACCGTGGAGCGCACCCTTGTCCTGATCAAGCCCGATGGCGTGCGGCGCAACATCATCGGCGAGGTCATCTCCCGTATCGAGCGCAAGGGCCTCAAGATCGTCGCCATGGAGCTGCGCACCCTGGACGAAGAGACCGCGAAAGCGCATTACGAGGAGCACGTCGAAAAGCCGTTCTTCTCGTCGCTGGTGGAGTTCATCACCGGCGGCCCGCTGGTCGCCATGGTGGTGGAGGGCAACCGGGCGATCGAGGCGTTCCGCTCCCTGGCGGGCGCCACCGACCCGGTCCTCGCCGCTCCCGGCACCATCCGCGGCGACTACGGTCTCGACGTCCAGGCCAACATCGTCCACGGTTCGGACTCCACCTACTCGGCCGAGCGCGAGATCAAGCTCTTCTTCCCTGACCTGGCCTGAACCGGGCAGAACTCTCTTACCACCGGCTACGGCACGACGCAGACCTACCGCGGCCAGGCGGAGCATTCCGCCTGGCCGCGGTGCTTTTTCCACCACGGTGCGACAAACCGGCGCGTTTGTGTAACTAACCAGATTCATAGAGTTACTCTGGGAGTGATCGGGGCAGGTAGCGCACGACGACCTGCGCGGTCGTGCCATGCCCGCAGACGGGCAGCGCTCCTGTCCGGTGCGGCGCGGACCCGGGACTACCGGGCCGATCCGCGATGTCCAGGACAGCGATCCTCGGCACGAGCGCAACCGTGGCGGGGAGAGGAACGCCAGCCCGGCCGGGTGCCGCTGGCGATAACGCCTCCACAGACAGTCCAACCGCAACCGCGCGGTGTGGCCACTAGGGGGGAGGAGGCCATGGGGGAGTCGAACAGAAGCGTCAAACGGTGGTCTCGCGGTGTCTGCGAGCACGGACCGGTCCTCGCCGCTCAGGCACTGGTGGTGTGCTTGCTGGCGCTGCTGATCGGCAGGTTGTGGTACCTCCAAGTGCCCATGGGGGAGTACTACCGGGCACTGGCCGGAGCGAACCGCGGCGAAGCCGTCTCCAGCGACCTCGAACAGCGTCTTGACGCCGTAGGCCAGCAGGACTCCGACGGAGCGGTCCTCACCGCTGCAGCCGCGGGCCAGCCAGCGACCGCGTCGTACCCGCATGACGAGACGATCCTTGCCCGCACCTCCTCGGTCTTCGGGGACGGAACGGCCGCCCGTCCGGCCGACGAATGATCCGGAAGGCCCGTATGTCGCTCCGCTTCGCGCAGGCCATGCGCCTGCCCGCACCGCTGCCGCACGTCAGCCAGGTCGCCGCCCGGATGCTGCCCCGCCACCTCGACGGGGTGCTTCTCGGAGCGGCGGTCACGCTCAGCATGGTGGGCGCCTTGCTGGTGTGGTCCGCCACCCTCCCGCCCACCGGACATGCCGGTCCGACGGTCTACGCCTGGCGACACCTGGGGCACCTGCTGCTGGCCCTGCCGCTCTGCCTCGCGCTCGCGTCGCTCACCCGGCGGGCACTCCGCGCCTACACTCCGGTGCTCTTCGTGGCCGTCACCGTGGCGCTGCTGCTCGTCCTCGGGCCCCTGGGGGAGACCGTCAACGGGTCCCGCTCGTGGATCGCACTCGGCGACTTGCGCGTCCAGCCCGCGGAGACCGCCAAGATCGCGCTCATCCTGGCCGTCGCCGCGGTGCTGGGCCGGCCCCGGCCGAGGACCCCACGGCCCCCTGCCTCAGACGTGTTGATCAGCTTGGGGGTCGCAGCGGTACCGATCGGGCTGATCCTGTTGCAACCGGACCTGGGAAGCGCCCTGGTGCTGACCGCGATCTATCTCGCTCTGCTCGCCTGCTCGGGGGCGCCGCTGCGCTGGCCGCTCGCCCTGCTCGGCTGCGGCGCGTTCACCGGTCTCGCGGTATGGCAGCTCGGCCTGCTCAAGGACTACCAGGTAGCGCGGTTCACGGCCTTCCTCGACCCGCACGCGGACCCGCTGGGCGCCGGATACAACGTCAACCAGGCGCTCATCGCGGTCGGCTCGGGCGGCCTGAGCGGCTCCGGGCTCTTCCACGGCGGGCAGACCAGCGGCAAGTTCGTCCCAGAACAGCACACCGACTTCGTCTTCAGTGTCGCAGCCGAGGAACTCGGTTTCGCGGGGGGATGCGCGGTCATCGTCCTGCTCGGAGTCGTCCTCTTGCGTATCCTGCGGGTCGCTTCCCGCTGTGACGAGGTCCACGGCCGCTTGGTCTGCATCGGGGTGGCGGCCTGGTTCTGTGTCCAAGTATTCGTCAACATCGGGATGACGCTGGGCCTCACCCCGGTCACCGGGCTCCCACTGCCGTTCGTCTCCTATGGGGGGAGCGCAGCCGTCGCGAACTTCGCCGCGCTCGGCCTGGTCATGGCGGTCCACGCGCACAACGAAGAGCGCCGTTCCCTGGAACCGGCGGGCACGAGGGGCTGATCCTGGAGCTCTGGCACGCGGCGGCCACCCGCCGCCCAGGGCGGCGAAAAATCTGTCCGAACGCTGTTCACAGTCCGGTAGCGTTGATCATCTGAGCCCGCAACGGGTACCAGGAGGACTCGACGATTCACCAGAGTCGAGGAAAGGCGCTTATGCTGACAAGCACAGGCGCTGTCTTCTGGCCGTCGTCGAACGACCGCGAACGTGAGGCCCGTTTTCCCGATGACTGTCGAATCCGTCTTCCCACAGTTGGAAGCGTTGCTGCCCCACGTGCAAAAACCGATCCAGTACGTGGGTGGTGAGCTGAACTCCGTCGTCAAGGAGTGGGACGACGCAGAAGTCCGGTGGGCACTGATGTACCCCGACGCCTATGAGGTTGGCGTGCCCAACCAGGGGGTCCAGATCCTCTACGAGATCCTCAACGAACGCGAGGGTGTACTCGCCGAACGCGCCTACGCGGTCTGGCCCGACCTGGAGAAACTCATGCGCGAGCACGGGGTCCCGCACTTCACCGTGGACTCCCACCGGCCGCTCGCCGCCTTCGACGTCCTCGGGGTCAGCTTCGCCAGCGAGATGGGCTACACCAACCTGCTCACTGCGCTGGACTTGGCGGGCATCCCGCTGCACGCGGTGGACCGCACCGACGAGCACCCGATCGTGCTGGCGGGCGGACACGCCATGTTCAACCCGGAGCCTATCGCCGACTTCCTGGACGCCGTGGTCCTGGGGGACGGCGAGGAGATCGCGATCGCGATCACCGAACTCATCCGGGAGTTCCGCCGGGAAGGGTCCCCGGGGGGACGCGACGAGCTGCTGTCCCGCCTGGCCGCCACCGGCGGGGTGTACGTGCCCAAGTTCTACGACGTCACCTACCTTCCGGACGGGCGGATCGAAAAGTACGTGCCCAACCGTCCCGGCGTCCCGTGGCGGGTGCAGAAGCACACCGTCATGAACCTCGACGACTGGCCCTACCCGAAGAACCCGATCGTTCCGATCGCCGAGTCCGTCCACGAGCGCTACAGCGTGGAGATTTTCCGTGGCTGCACGCGCGGCTGCCGGTTCTGCCAGGCCGGAATGATCACCCGCCCGGTGCGGGAGCGCAGCGAGAAGGCGATCGCCGCCATGGTCGACCACGGGCTGCGCTCCTCGGGATTCCAGGAGGTCGGCCTGCTCTCCCTGTCGAGCGCCGACCACAGCCAGATCAGCGAGATCACCAAGAACCTCGCGGACCGTTACGAAGGCACCCACACCGGGCTCTCGCTGCCCTCCACCCGGGTCGACGCCTTCAATATCGACTTGGCCAACGAGCTGACCCGTAACGGACGCCGCTCCGGGCTCACGTTCGCACCCGAGGGCGGCAGCGAGCGGATGCGTCGGGTCATCAACAAGATGGTCACCGAAGAGGACCTGATCCGCACGGTCACCGCGGCCTACGCGGCGGGGTGGCGCCAGGTCAAGCTGTACTTCATGTGCGGGCTGCCCACCGAGGAGGACGCCGACGTCCTCGCCATCGCCGACCTCGCCCGCAAGGTCATCAAGACGGGGCGTGAGGTCACCGGGCGTCGTGACATCCGCTGCACGGTGTCCATCGGCGGTTTCGTCCCGAAACCGCATACCCCCTTCCAGTGGGCGGGTCAGGCCCCCCACGAGGTCGTCGACAGCCGACTGCGGAAGCTGCGGGACGCCCTGCGCTCCGACCGGGAGTACGGCAAGTCCATCGGGCTGCGCTACCACGAGGGACGGCCGTCCATCATCGAAGGCCTCCTCTCCCGAGGCGATCGCCGGCTGTGCCGGGTCGTGGAGCGGGTGTGGCGCGAAGGCGGCCGTTTCGACGGGTGGAGCGAGTACTTCTCCTACGAGCGCTGGGTGAAGGCCGTCGAAGAAGAGCTGGCCGACGAGCCCGTGGACTTGGACTGGTACACGGTGCGCGAGCGCGATGCCGATGAGGTGCTGCCCTGGGACCACCTGGACGCCGGACTGGATCGGGAGTGGCTCTGGCAGGACTGGCAGGACGCCTTGCACGGCGAGGAAGCGGTGGAGGTCGACGACTGCCGCTGGAGCCCCTGCTACGACTGCGGGGTCTGCCCGAGCATGGGAACCCAGATCCAGACCCACGGCGTTCCGGGACGCAAACTGCTTCCGCTGAGCGTGGTATGAGGTGGGAGAAGTCGGCGAGGGGAGTGCCGGGTCGACGAAAGTACGGCCCGGCACCCCGCTCGCGCCGGGCCGTACACCTAATTGGACGTACCAGCGGTGGGGTTGGTTGGCAAAAGAACAGGGGTTTTCCGAAAAACTCCGCGTGGCCCGCGGCACCGCCGCAGCCGGCATCGTCGAAACCACGCTTTTCAACTCCGGTCACAGTGGGAAGAGCAATGACTGTGCCGGAACAACACGCCTACGGGGAAGAGTTGTACTTCAACGAGGGCAATGGCACAGAGTTGCCGGTACGCCCCGTAGGCTGAAAATAAGACGGACCTCTCCCGGGGGACCACGGACCCACATCGGGTCGATCCGCGCGGGAGTGTGAGGATTTGAGGAAAGGAGCAGAGCTGCCCCCCGCACTTGAGGGCGCCGATTCGCTCTCCAACGGAAGCCAGGCCCAACGGTTGCGTGTGCGGTACGCGAAGCGCCACCGCATGAGATTCGCGAGCCATCGCGATATCGCTCGCGTACTTGAGCGTGCACTGCGCCGGGCCGAGGTACCCGTAGCTTTTTCGGCGGGGTTCTCGCCTCATCCCAAGATCTCCTACGCGGGTGCGGCTCCCACGGGAGTGGCAAGTGAGGCGGAGTATTGCGAGCTCACTCTGGCCGAGCCGATGGACCCCGAACGTGTCCGGGAGCGGCTCAACGCCGCGATGCCGGACGGTATCGCCATCCTCGACGTGGTCCCGGCAGCGACCAGCGGTTGGGCAGACCGTCTGGAAGCATCGGAGTGGCGAATCGAACTTCCCGGTGTCGGCCCCGACGACGCCGAGGCAGCCGTTGCCGCGTTCCTCGCGGCCGAGCAGGTTGAAGTGGAGCGACTCACCAAGAAAGGGCGTCGCCGGTTCGACGTACGCCCGGCCGTGTTCCTGCTGGACGTCGCTAGGCGCGCCGCAACGGAACGACAAGAGACATATGCCATACTTCGCTTGATCGTGCGGCATACCACTCCTGTCGTACGACCCGACGACGTGGTGACCGGCCTCCGTCAGATCGCCGATCTCGCCTTGCCAGCACCGGCCAGGATGACCAGGTTGGCGCAGGGGCCGCTTGATGAGGATTCCGGAACCATCGCGGACCCGCTCGCCGTCGACGCTGCGGCCGCGAGGCCAGGCGCCACCGTCGTCAGCGCACACGCCGGATCCGCAGCGGCGCGGTCCGGATCGGGGAACGTGAGCGCAGTTCAAGGACTTTGACCGGCGTCGCCGTGATGGCGACGCCGGTGTGGATATTGACAGCGATAGTTCTCAGGCGCCGCGGCCGGGCACCTCGTGCGGGGCCGTGCCCGAGAACTTTTGACGGGAGACCGCCCGGATGCTCGAGAACGAGCCCAACAACGGTGTGGATAGCACCGAGGGGACAACTGAAATAGAGACAAGCACACGATCGAACGGTTCGACCGTCGTCGGCATGTCCGGTACGGTGCGCCTGGCCCAGCCGGTACGCCGAGGCCGAGCCGCAAGCAGGCCCGCGGGACCACCGCCCGAACCCGACCCGATCCCGGTGACGGCGCGGACGACCGTGGCTGCCACCTCTATCGAGCTGGTCACTGACCCGGCTCCGTCGAAGTCAGCCGCCGAGGACACGGCAGAGGAGGAGCCGAAACGGCGGAGTCGTAAGACCACGGCCCGTACCTCGCGCACCCGTACCCGGAGCAGGACAGCGACCACCGACGATACCGAGCCGACCGGCCAGGACACGACCCCAGGAGCGGAACGGAGCAGCGGGGAGAGCGCCGCGCAGGCCGCGCCCGCGGGCAACACTCTCGCGCCCGCGGCCCAGGACACGCGTCCTGCTGACCCTAGCGCGGTAGCCGCCGTCACCTTCCAACCGCCCATGGTGGTCTTCCAACCGCCGGTCGTGGAGTCGGTAGAGCCGGACAGCCCGCAGGACGCGGGGGAGGAGCTGGACGAGGCCGAGGATCTCAGCGCGGAGATCGAACTGGCGGTGGAGGAGCGCCCCACCCGCCGCAGGCGGCGGAGGAGGCGCAACCGGTCCCGCAGCGGGGACGACGGCGAGGCCGCTGATACCAGCGACACCACGGACGACGCGGAGACGACGGCCGACGAGACCGAGAAAGGCAGCGCGGGGGAGGCACCTGCCGCTGCCGCCGCGGACACGACCGAGGAGACCGAGGCGACGACGACCGGTACCCGGCGTCGCCGTCGGCGCCGCCGCCGTTCCGGGGTAGAGGTCACCACCGAGCCGGAAGCCGATGATCAGTCCAGTACGGCGGCCCGCACTCGTCCCGCCCGCGCTGAACGGCCGATCGAGGAAGAAGTGCAGGCGGTCCGCGGGTCGACGCGTTTGGAAGCCAAGCGGCAGCGCCGTCGGGAAGGACGGGAGCAGGGACGCCGCCGCCCCACCATCATCACCGAGTCGGAGTTCCTGGCCCGCCGCGAGTCCGTCAAACGTGACCTGATCGTCCGCCGGATCGGGGAACGCACCCAGATCGCCGTGCTCGAAGACAACGTGCTCGTCGAGCACTACGTGGACCGTGCCGACCACAAGTCGTACGTCGGCAACGTCTACCTGGGTCGGGTGCAGAACGTGCTGCCGTCGATGGAGGCGGCCTTCGTCGACATCGGCAAAGGGCGCAACGCAGTACTGTACGCGGGCGAAGTCAACTGGGACGCCACCGGCCTGGAAGGCCAGCCCCGCAGGATCGAGTCGGTGCTCAAGTCCGGCCAGTCTGTGCTGGTGCAGGTCACCAAAGACCCGGTCGGGCACAAAGGTGCCCGGTTGACCAGCCAGATCAGCCTGCCCGGCCGCTACTTGGTGTATGTGCCTGACGGCTCGATGACGGGCATCAGCCGCAAGCTGCCCGACAAGGAACGGGCCCGGCTCAAGCAGATCTTGAAGAAGGTCATGCCCAACGGGGCCGGCGTGATCGTGCGTACCGCGGCAGAGGGGGCCAGCGAAGAGGAGCTGGAGCGCGACATCGCCCGCCTGTCGCAGCAGTGGGAGTCCATCAAGCGCAAGGCGAAGTCAGCGACCGCCCCGGCGCTCCTCAGCAGCGAACCAGACCTCACCATCCGCGTGGTCCGGGACATTTTCAACGAAGATTTCTCCAGCCTCGTCGTCTCCGGCGACGATGCGTGGGAGACCATCCGCGACTACGTCAACCAGGTCGCCCCACACTTGGCGGACCGTCTGTCGCACTGGACCGAAGACCGCGACATCTTCGAGGCCTACCGCATCGATGAGCAGATCGCCAAGGCGCTGGAGCGCAAAGTGTGGCTGCCCAGCGGCGGTTCGCTGATCATCGACCGCACCGAGGCGATGACGGTCATCGACGTCAACACCGGCAAGTTCACCGGCCAGGGCGGGAACCTTGAGGAGACGGTCACCAAGAACAACCTCGAGGCGGCCGAGGAGATCGTGCGCCAGCTCCGACTGCGGGACATCGGCGGCATCATCGTCATCGACTTCATCGACATGGTGCTGGAAAGCAACCGCGACTTGGTGCTACGCCGCATGCTGGAATGCCTGTCCCGGGACCGCACCAAGCACCAGGTGGCCGAGGTCACGTCGCTGGGCCTGGTTCAGATGACGCGCAAGCGGGTCGGCCAAGGGTTGCTAGAGGCTTTCTCGCACACCTGCGAGCACTGCAACGGCCGCGGCCTCATCCTGCAGACCGATCTGCTCGAGTCCAAGTCCGGCGGGCGCAAGAAGAAGAACAAGAACAACGGCGCGAATAAGAACGGCGCCGGCGCGGAGAAAACCTCGGCAGACCAGGGCAAGGCCACGGACAAGGCGCGGGCCGGCGGAGACGCCGAGACTGCAGCGCAGGCCGAGGCTAACGGCGGTGCCACGCGTACCGCCAAAGATGTTGCGGGATCGCCCGAGAAACAGGAGGATTCGGTTCCATCCATCTCGGAGTCCGGCAGCGAGTCCTCCGCGCAGGCGAACGCTGTCCCGGAGACGAAGGAGGCTGCTGAACAGCCAGCCGAGACAGTGGCGGAACGCCCCCGGCGCCGCCGGATCCGGCGCAGGGCCGGGGTGGTCGTCTCCGAGACGGCGGTGGCTGAAGCCGGATGATCGTCAGCCGGGCGGGGCATCCCGCCCGGCTCCGACCGCTGCAGCGTGCAGACCTCCTGCGAGCGAGTGGTAGGCTGAAATACGGTGCGTCGGCGCGCCCCACATGTTCGCGCGCCTGAGACCTCCTTTCAATCCCTGCTGCCGCTTGCGGGCGGCGAGCGGGTTGATGACCGCGGTCGATTGTGAGCGCATTCTTTTCTGTAGCGAACAGGAAGTGAGTTTCCCGGTGTACGCGATCGTGCGAGCGGGCGGCCGACAGGAAAAGGTCTCCGTCGATGACGTGGTGACCATCGACAGGGTGGCCAAAGAGGCCGGTGACACGCTCAACCTCGAGCCGCTGCTTGTCGTGGACAACGGCAAGGTTGTCAGCGATGCAGCCGAGCTGAACAAGTACCAGGTCACCGCTGAGGTCCTCGGTGAAGTGACCGGACCCAAGATCAAGATCCTGAAGTACAAGAGCAAGACTGGTTACAAGAGGCGTCTGGGACACCGTCAGAAGTACACCCAGATCCGGGTCACCGGTATCGCCGCGAAGTAGCGGGAGGAGCGCGAGATGGCACACAAGAAGGGCGCGTCGTCCAGCCGTAACGGACGCGACTCCAACGCCAAGCGGCTCGGCGTCAAGCGCTTCGGTGGACAGTACGTCAAGGCTGGCGAGATCCTGGTCCGCCAGCGCGGTACCCGTTTCCACCCCGGTGACAACGTCGGTCGAGGCGGTGACGACACTCTGTTTGCTCTGGTCGCAGGCAGGGTCGAGTTCGGAAACCTGCGGGGCCGCAAAGCCGTAAGCGTCATCCCGACCCCCGTCGCCAGTGAATAGGCCCGGGGAGACGGTGTAGTAAACGTGAGGCGGGCCAGTGTCACTGGCCCGCCTCACGTGCGTTCGACCACCAGACGGATCGAGGAGCCAGCGACATGTCCGATTTCGTCGACGAAGCGGTCTTGCATCTCAAGGCCGGGGACGGCGGGCACGGCTGCGTCTCTATCCACCGGGAGAAGTTCAAGCCGCTGGGCGGCCCCGACGGCGGTAACGGCGGCCACGGTGGGGACGTGATCCTGGAGGTCGACCGCAACACCGCAACCCTGTTGGAGTACCAGCGCCGCCCGCACCGCAAGGCGGAGAACGGTGCTCCCGGGCAGGGAAGCAACCGTTCCGGGGCGAGCGGCGCCGACCTGGTCCTGCCGGTCCCCGACGGCACCGTGGTGACCACCTTGGACGGGGAAGTGATCGCGGACCTGGTCGGCCACGGGACCCGGCTGGTCGTCGCCCGGGGCGGCCGAGGCGGGCTCGGCAACGCCGCCCTCGCCTCCCCGAAACGCAAAGCCCCCGGGTTCGCACTCAAAGGGGAGCCCGGAGAGAAAGTCGACATCCGCCTGGAGCTGAAGACCATCGCCGATGTCGGCCTCGTCGGTTTTCCCAGCGCGGGCAAGTCGTCGCTGATCGCGGCGATGTCGGCGGCCCGCCCGAAGATCGCCGACTACCCGTTCACCACGCTTGTGCCCAACCTCGGCGTCGTGGAAGCGGGACAGACCCAGTACGTGGTCGCCGACGTTCCCGGGCTCATTCCTGGCGCGAGCGAAGGCAAAGGACTGGGACTGGAGTTCCTGCGCCACGTGGAACGCTGCTCCACCCTGCTCCACGTCCTGGACTGCGCCACCTACGAACCGGGACGGGACCCCATCAGCGACCTCGAAGCCGTGGAACGGGAATTGGCCGTCTACGGGGAACGCACCGGCGTGGACCTGTCCGACCGGCCGCGGCTCGTGGCGTTGAACAAGATCGACGTGCCGGAGGCACGTGAGCTCGCCGAACTCGTCGAACCCATGCTGGTGGAACGCGGATACCGGGTGCTCCAGGTCTCTGCAGCTACCCGGGAAGGGCTGAAGGAACTGGCCTATGCGCTCGGCGAGCAGGTGGCCGCAGCCCGCGCCGCCCGCCCGCCGGAGGAGCCGACCCGCCTGATCCTGCGGCCGCGCGAGATCGGCGAAATCCCCTTCCAAGTCATCCCGCTCGGCAACAACGTCTTCCGGGTGATCGGCGACAAGCCCACCCGCTGGGTGCGCCAAACGGACTTCAGCAACGACGAAGCTGTCGGCTATCTCGCGGACCGGCTCAACCGTCTCGGGATCGAGGAGGCCCTCGCAGAAGCGGGCGCTACCGCAGGCGCCGAGGTGCACATCGGGGACGAGGACAACCCCGTGGTCTTCGACTGGGATCCCACGGTCGACAGCGAGCAGACTGTGCTGGGCCCGCGCGGCACCGATCCCCGGTTGAGCTGATCCCCGTGACGCGAAAGGACAGGTAAACGTGGGCACAGGCGTCGGTCAGACGCGTGCGGAAATCGCTCAGGCGCGACGAGTCGTGGTCAAGGTGGGCTCCTCCTCTCTCACCACCCCGCAAGGCGGCCTCGACCACGAGCGGATCCGCGACCTCACCGACGTGCTGGCGGAACGCCGCAAAGCGGGCACCGAAGTGGTGCTGGTCTCCTCCGGAGCGGTCGCCGCGGGAATGGCTCCCCTGGGCCTCACCCAGCGGCCCCGCGACCTCGCTACCCAGCAGGCCGCGGCCAGCGTAGGCCAAGGGCTGCTCCTGGCCCGCTACACCGCCGAGTTCGCCCGGCATTCGCTGACTGCCGCGCAGATCCTGTTGACCGCCGACGACCTGATGCGCCGCGCCCAGTACCGCAACGCGCAGCGCGCGATGAGCCGCCTGCTGGAGATCGGCGCGGTGCCGATCGTCAACGAGAACGACACGGTCGCCACCCACGAGATCCGGTTCGGCGACAACGACCGGCTCGCCGCCCTCGTCGCCCACTTGCTGCGCGCGGACGTGCTGGTGCTGTTGACCGACGTGGACGCGCTGTACGACGGGAACCCGTCCCTGCCGACGAGCACACGCATCACCCAGGTCAACGGCCCGGAGGATCTTGTCGGGGTGGACCTCGGCAGCGCGAACAAGCGCGGGGTGGGGACCGGCGGCATGATCACCAAGGTCGAATCCGCGCGGATCGCGACCGAAGCGGGGGTGGCTACTGTGCTGACCTCGGCGGCCAACGCCCGGGCTGCGCTCCGAGGTGATCCCGTCGGCACGTTCTTCGTCCCCGCGGAACACCGCCGCCCGTCCAGCCGCCAACTCTGGCTGGCCCATGCGACGGCGGGCCGCGGCAGTGTCTTCTTGGACCCGGGGGCGGTGCATGCCGTGGTCACCGAGAAAGCGTCCCTGCTGCCCGCGGGGGTCATCAAAGTGGAAGGCGATTTCAACGCGGGCGACCCCGTGGACTTGCGGGACGAGAACGGTGTCCTCGTCGCCCGCGGCCTGGTCAACTACGACTCTGCGGAGATCCCCGACTTGATGGGCCGCTCCACCCGGTGGCTGGCCCGGGAGCTCGGCGCCGAATACAGCCGCGAGATCGTGCACCGCGACGACCTGGTCGTGCTCCGCAACGGCAGCACCAGCGACCGGGAAGCCTGCTGACCGCCCCATAATCGGTGAGCTGCAGGAGCGCCGCGCGTCGGCGCTCCTGCGCTGCGCGACACGTGCAACCACCCCAACTGCCCCGAAAAGCACCTTTTGTGGAAGATTTTCGCGGCTCTGGCCGGTGCTTTCCGTCCGGCTTCTTAGGCTGCCGGTACGCATGTCCCGTGACATAGCGGCCGCGCTAGCGGTCCACGCCGGACGGACGGGGTTCCTATGGTCGACGTCAGTGTGGTGGTCATCGTCTACAACGACGAAAAGCGGCTACCTACCGCGGTGCAGTCCGTACTGAACCAGGCACTGCGGAGCGTGGAAGCCGTCATCGTCGACGACCACAGCTCCGACGGGAGTTTCGCGGTAGCCCAGAGATTCGCGGAACGCTACCCCGACCGGGTCCGCGCATTCCGCCTGCCCTCCAACAGCGGAGGCTGCGGACAACCCCGCAACTACGGCATTGAACGGGCTGCGGGCCGCTATGTGATGTTCCTGGACAGCGACGACGAACTGGACCGCAACGCCTGCCGCGCCATGGTACGGGCGATCGAGACCACCGGAGCGGACTTTGTCTCCGGCCTGTGCGTCCGCGTCCACACCACCCCGCGCGGACGCAAGGAAAAACCCTGGTACCGGTGGATCTACCGGCAGACCCGAGTGCTGGACTCGCTCACCGACGACCCCGATCCGCTGGTCTGGGACACGCTTGCCACCAACAAGTGCTATCGCCGGTCTTTCCTCCTCAACCACCGGCTCCGTTTCCCCACCGGGATCGCCTACGAGGACTTCCTGTTCACCGCCCGGGCCTGGCTGGCAGCGCGGCGCGTCGCCCTGATCCCCAACACGGTCTACTACTGGCATGTCTCCGACAGCCCGGAGCGCCGGTCGATCACGCAGCGCCGGGACGAGATCGGCAACCTCGCCGACCGGCTCGCCATGCACCGCGAAATCGACGCCCTGCTCGCCGAACGCGGCCTGGACACGGTCCACCTCGCCAAAAGCGTCAAATTCCTCAAGCACGACCTGGTCCTCCACTTGCGCGACCTTCCGCTCCGCACCGAGGAGTACCGGCGGTCGTTCCTCGACCTGGTGGGCCCCTATGTCGCGCACCTGCCGACGGAGGCCTACCACCAGCTCCGGCCGCTGCAGGCGATATGCGCCTACCTGGTCGCCCAAGGCGACGGCGACGCTCTCCTGCCCGCGGCCGACGCACTCATCAACCCCCACAAGACCGCGGTGCCCCTGGCGGAGCGGGAAGGGCGCATCTACTGGAGCACCCGGCACCTCAACGACCCGCTGGGCCGGGAGCTCCTCGACGTCACCGACCTCGGCTATCACCTCAAACCGTTGCACAAGCTCGCTCCCCGCACCGTGGTCACCGGCCAGCGGGTCGACGGCCGCTGGCTGCGGCTGTCGGGGCGCGTGACCAACCCGCTGGGCCGTATCCCCACGCCGACGAGCTCTCGGGTGCGCGGCCGCCTGGAACTCACCGCCCGCCGCGCCGGGTGGCGCGTCTTCCGTTTGCCCCTCCGCCAGCTCGTCCACCGCGGAGACCACCTCACCTGGGCGGCCGACCTCGACCTGGGGCGCGTCTTCCACCCGATCGGCATCGTCGACCACGTGTGGGATCTGCGGCTGGTCATGGATATCGACGGGACGCGCGTGCGCAGCCGCCTCACCGTCGTCCACCCCGACCTGGACACTGCTCCGCTGCCCGTTCAGCCGCTGCTGCCCGGACTGGGCGCCGACCAGGTGGTCGCGGAAGTGTCCGCCAAAGGACACCTCGCGCTGCGGGTCGTCCCGTCCACTGCGGTCCAACACCGGGCACGCACCGCTCTCGTCGCAGCAGCCGGCACCCCCGCGGGCCGGCGCAGCCGGGCGCTGCTCGCCACAGCCCGCCGCGTTCCGCGCCTGCTCGCCTCGGAACAGAACAAGCGGTGGCTCTACCACACGGTGCTGTGCCGGCTGCCGCGGCACCGCGGACTAGCTGTCTTCGAAAGCCACCTGGGGCAGCGCTACTCCGACAGTCCCCGGGCGATCTACGAAGAGCTACGCCGCCGCGACCTGCCCATGACCGCGGTGTGGTCCTATGCGCACACCCCGGACGGCTTCCCACGCGATGCGGTCCTGGTCCGCCGGTGGAGCCTGCGCTACCTGGTGGCCCTCGCCCGTGCCGAGTACTGGATCGACAACCAGGGCTTCCCTTCAGGGCTGCGTAAACCCGCCCACACCACCTACCTGCAGACGTGGCACGGCAGCGCCCTCAAACGCATGGGGTTCGACGAACCCGAAGTGCAGTTGCGGAGCCGGGCAGCGCGGGACCGGCTCCGCGCGGACCTCGGCCGGTTCGACGCCTTCTGCGTGCGGTCCCACCACGACATGGAGACACTGATCCCGGCGTTCCGTCTCAACCCCGCGGTGGCGCTCCCCGTCGGCTACCCCCGCAACGACGCCCTGGTGCGGCAGCGGCAGCAGGAGGAGCGGACCGGGCGGCGCACCTATCCGCGGATCGGTGCCGCACCGCACCTTCCCGACCACCGGCGCATCCTGCTGTATGCGCCCACGTTCCGCGGGCGGCCGCGGCGGCGGACCGCGGTGCGGCCGCTGTTCGACCTCGCGGCGTTCGCCCGCGAGTTCGGCGACCAGTACGTGCTGCTCGTCCGCTCCCACTACCTCGAGCGTCTGGTGGTGCCGCCCTCGGCAGCCGAAGCGGTGATCGACGTCTCCGCGGAGCACGACACCACCCCGCTGCTCGCCGCGGCGGATGCGCTCATCACCGACTACTCCTCGGTGATGTTCGACTACGTGCTGCTCGACCGTCCGATGATCTACTACGTGCCCGACTATGACGACTACGTGCACCATGCGCGGGGCACCTACTTCTCTCTGGCGGAAGTGGCACCCGGACCGCTGGCGTTCACCGAGGAAGAGCTGTTCGCCGCGCTCCGGGAACTGGACACAGCCGATACCGAGTACGTCAAAGCCCGCCGAGCCTTCGCCGAGCGTTTCGCTGCCTACGACACTGGGACGGCTGCGCGCGCCATCGTCGACCGGTTCTTTCTCCAGGAAGGCCGCCGATGAACAGCGTTCCCGAACGGCGACGTGACCTGTTCCTGGTCGCCAACAGCGTCAACGAGCTGGGCGGTGTCACGAGCTGGACGCACCGCATGGCCCGCCTCTTCACCGACCGGGGCCACCGCGTGCACGTGGTGGGAGTCGCCCCCCCCAATGTCGTCCAAGAGGTCGGGGAGACGCCCTATCCCACGACCACCTTGCACGCGACCCGACCCCCGTCCCTGCGGCCGCCCCGGCGGCTCCGCGACCGGCTCAACGTGGGGGCGCGCCTGCGGCGGGCCCGCTGGGAAGCGACCCGACGCGCTCACGCGGCCGTACTGTCCGACCTGCTGCAGACCGCGGCACCCGGCGGGGTGGTCATCGTCACCCAAGTGTGGGCGATGGAGTGGGTGGCTATGGCCGATACCGCGGGCTTGCACGTGGTGGGGATGACCCACGAATCGTTCGAGGAGTCCAGGCGGACCTCCAGGTTCGCTCGAGTCCAGCGGTACTACCGGGACGTGGACTGCCTGCTTGCGCTCACCCGGGAGGACGCGGACCGGTGGATCAACCAAGGGCTCAACAACCTCGACGTCATGCCCAACCCGCTGCCGTGGTACCCCGAGGAGCCGTCGCCGCGCACCGGTCGGGTGGTGGCGAGCATCGGCCGATTCGACGAGCAGAAGCGGGTCGACCTTCTCCTGGAGACGTGGGCCAAGGTGGCGCCCCGCTTCCCGGAGTGGACGCTGCGGATCTACGGGAGCGGCGCCGAAGAGCAGGAGCTGCGCGACTACTGCAGCCATTTGGGGCTGGACGACTCCGTGCAGTGGATGGGGACGACATCCGATGTGCCCGGGGCGCTGCGGGAGGCGTCGGTTTTCGTCCAGTCGTCACGCGGGGAAGGTTTCCCGCTCGTGCTGCTCGAGGCGATGGCGTGCGCGGTGCCGTGTGTGGCTTTCGATTGTGCTCCGGGGGTGCGTGAGATCGTCACCGACGGCGTCGACGGGCTGCTGGCCCCGCCCGGGGATACGCACGCCCTCGCGGACCGGCTCGCGCAGATCCTCGCCGACCAGGAGCTCCGCGACCGGTTGGGGGACCAGGCACGGCGTTCCGTGACCCGGTACGCCCCTGAGAAGATCGTGCGCCGCTGGGAAGAGCTGTTCGACTTCCTGGACCGGTAGCGGCACGGTGCCGCGGCCGCCCGCGGGGCGGACGGCCGCGGTTGCCGTGTTAGGCGAGGGCGCAGGGCTCGCCGTTGAGGGTGAAATCGGTGGGAGGTGTGTTGCTGCCGCTCCAGGAGCCGTTGAAGCCGACCTCGACGGTGGCTCCAGGCGCCAGGGAGCTGTTCCAGGACATGGGGGTGGCGGTCACGGCGGCCCCGTCCTGGCGCCACGTGGCGTTCCACCCGTGGGTGACCTGCTGGCCAGCGGGGAAGGTGAAGGAGAGCTCCCAGCTGGAGAGCGGGGCCGTGCCGTGGTAGGTGATCCGGATCGAAGCGGTGAATCCGGAGTCCCAGTCGTTGGTGCTGTAGCCCACCGTGCAGGAGGCGTCAGGCCCGCCGCCGTTCTCGGCCAGCGTGGTGAAGGAGACGGTACTCCGCTGGGAGACGTTGCCCGCGTTGTCCCGGGCCACGACAGCCGCGATGTAGGTGGTGTCGGGTTCTAGACCGGTCAAGGTGAAGCTGGTCCGGGTGGTGGATCCCACCTTCTGCTCCTGGCCTGTGCCGGCGCGGAGGAAGACGTCGTACCCGGCTACGCCGCTGCCGCCGGTGTCGCTGGACGCGGACCAGGTGAGCACGGCGCTGGTGGAGGTGACGTCCCGGACCGCGGGGGAGCCGGGCGCGCTCGGCGGGGTCACGTCCTCGCCGGGTTCTTCGCCGCCTCCCGGTCCTTCTCCGCCGCCGGGCTCTTCCCCTTCCTCGGGGGCGGTGCCCCACACCGGTACACCGTCGTCGTAGAGCACGATGTACGGGGCGGGAGCGAGTTCGTTGCCGATGCCTTGGAAGGACCAGTCGTTGGAGGGGTCCCATCCGGGGCCGCCGGCGATGCGGAACTGGACTTCGCGGCGGTGCTCCGACTGGCCGCCGGGGAAGATCTTCTCCCCGGTGCAGTCGATCTCCACGTAGTACAGGTCGCCGGAGACGTGGTGGACGTCCTCCGGGGTGGCGCACTGGTTGTAGGCGGAGCTCACCGTGATGTCCGCGGGGTCCACGCCTTCATCGAGGGTGAACCAGTACCGGAAGGTGCCCTTGTCCAGCATCCGGGCCGGCCAGCCCGACTGGTTGCGGATCATGGCTTTGATCTCGGTGAACGTGGTGCCCGGCGTGTTGATCTGGGCTTCCACGAAGATCTCCGGTCCGTCGGGCTCCTCGGTGGGCGGGAAGTCCGCCAGCGGGGTGCCGCCGTACTCTTCGACCAGCATGGCCAGCGCGCTGGAGAATCCGGCGTTGTAGTCGGTGGCGACTTCGTTGGCGACGTAGTCCTGCCGGTCGTCGGTGTAGGCGTCGTTCGGGGAGCCGGGACCGCCGACGAGGGCGCCGTAGAGGACGTGCCGGTTCTCCGCGGGCGAGGCGATGCTGTCGGTCCACGACCCGTGCGCGGTGCGGTGGTGGGGGTTGCGCGGCGGGTTGTTGCCGAAGCCCACCACGTAGCTGGAGTTCCGCGGGTTGTCGCCGAGCGCGTAGTTGATCTGCCGCACCGCGAAGTCGTGGTACCGCTGCTTGCGGACGGGGTCGTCGATCACCTTGGCGTAGACGAGGGCGACGAACGCGGTGTTAGCGGCGTAGCGCAGGGCTCCCCAGGTGTCGAGCACAGCCATCCCGCCGGGGGAGTAGGGCACGCGCTGGCCGTTGACGCCGACCGTCCAGTAGTCGAGCCACCGGTTGGCGTCGTCGATGTATTTTTGCTTGCCGGTTTCCTTGGCGAGCAGCACGTAGGTGCCGTAGGACTTGTCGTCCCAGGCGATGGTCCACCGGTAGCTGCGGAGGTCGGTCTGCTGCTCGGTGGAGAGGAAGTCGTACTCGTACTCGGCCTTCGCCAAGTAGGAGTCGTCCCCGGTGGCCTTGTACAGCCAGTAGGCGCCCCAGACGAGCTCGTCCTGGTAGCCCGACCAGGAGTTGTAGAACGCTCCGGCGGGCACGCAGTCGGAGTACACGCCGCGGTAGGTGTCGGCGAACGTGTAGAGCTGCTTGGCGTGCTGCACGAGGGTGGCCGCGTACGCAGGGTCGTCGTCGGCGAACACGATGGAGGACGCGGCCATGGCCGCGGCGGTTTCGGCTGCGACGTCGCTGCCCGGGCAGGAGGGGTCCACTTTGAAGCTGGGCCGCTCCATCGGCATGACTTCGGCCGGACCCCACCACTTGTGGTCGGCGTCGCCGTCGCCGACCTGCACGTACAGCACGTTGGGCGAGGGGTGGGCTTTGATGAAGTAGTCGTTGACCCAGCGCAGGTTGTCCTTGAGGTAGGGCATCTGGCCGGAGCGGATGTAGCCTTCCGGGCTTTCGATGGCGCCCCAGGCGAGCATGGTCGCGGTGAAGGCCATGGGGAAGCCGAATTTCACGTGGTCGCCGGCGTCGTACCAGCCGCCGGTGAGGTCGAGTCCCACGTCCGCGCCGTCGTTGAGCCCGGAGTCGCCGCGCCAGGAGACCCGGTTGTTCTCCGGGAGTTTCCCGGAGCGTTGGGCCTCGTAGAAGAACATCGACTTCTGGAGGGCTTCGGCGTAGTTGAACGCCGGTTCGGCGTGGGCGGTTCCCGTGGCCAAGGGGACGCCCAGCATGCCCGCGGTGAGGGCCGCGGTAGCTCCCAGGGAAGTGAGGAAGCGGCGCGCCCGGCTGTGACGGCCGCGTCGGCGGGGAGGAGGTTCAGTGACGGACATGGGGTCTCCAGGGGGATTGTGCGAACACACCGGTGTGGGAGCGCTCCCAGTTTGGTGTTGGCTCTCTGTGAAGTGACGTCTCCAGCATGGTGCGACGTGGTGACCGATTGCGTCAATGGGTGAACCTTAAGTAGTCGCCCTTCGCGTGCGGCTGACACGGAGCAGCGGGGGAGATCTGCTGCCGCTGCCCGTCGGAGCGGCCGCCGCGGCATCCCTGCCCGCCCAGGGTGCGGCCCCGCACGTGGCCCGGGCGCCGTGCCCGGCGGCCCACAGACCGCCTCCCCACAGCTGCAGTGGCGGCGGCCCCGCGACGCCGATACCGTTGTGCGTGGGACGGCGGAACACATCCGGACCCCACCGTCTGCGGCGCTGGGCTCCGATCCGGGGAGCGGACCGCCGCTACCCGCGCCGTCCAAAGCGGTGTGTAGGACAACCGACTGCAGAAAGCGAAGACACCATGACTGACATCGAGCGGGACGTCCGCAAGGTCGCTGAGCGCGCTCGGGACGCCGCCGCAGACCTCGCCCCGCTCAGCCGGGACGCTAAGGACGAGGCGCTCACCGCCGTGGCCGACGCCTTGCGCGAGCGGACCGAGGAGATCGTCGCGGCCAACGCCAAGGACGTCGCTCAAGCCAGGGAGAACGGCATCAGCGAGGCGATGATCGACCGCCTCACCCTGACCCCCGCCCGTATCACCGCGATCGCGGACGCGGTCCACGAGATCGTCGAACTGCCTGACCCGGTCGGCGAAGTCGTCCGCGGCAAGACCCTGCCCAACGGGCTGGAACTGCGCCAGATCCGGGTTCCGCTCGGTGTCATCGGCATCATCTACGAGGGGCGTCCCAATGTGACCGTGGACGCCGCCGCGCTCTGCCTCAAGAGCGGAAACGCTGTCCTGCTGCGGGGCTCCTCCTCCGCGTACTCCTCCAACACGGTCCTCACCGACGTGATCCGCCAGGCGCTGGCCAGCACGCGGGTGCCGGTCGACGCCGTGCAGATGGTGCCCGGCAAGAGCCGCGAGTCGGTCAAGCACCTGATGCGGGCCCGCGGCCTGGTAGACGTCCTCATCCCGCGCGGCGGTGCCTCGCTCATCCAGACCGTGGTCAACGAGTCCACGATCCCCGTGATCGAGACCGGCACCGGAAACTGCCACGTCTACGTCGACGAAGCAGCCGACCTCGACCAGGCGCTGAAGATCGTGCTCAACAGCAAGACCCAGCGCTGCTCGGTGTGCAACGCCAGCGAAACCCTGCTCGTCCACGCCGGTATCGCCGACGCCTTCCTGCCGCGGGCGCTGGCCGAACTGCGCGAGGCCGGAGTCACCATCCACGGCGATGAGCGGGTCCGCTCCTACGACAGCAGCGTGGTGCCCGCCACCGAAGAGGACTGGGCCACCGAGTACCTCTCCTTGGACCTGGCGGTCCGCGTCGTGGACTCCCTGGACGAGGCCGTGGCGCATATCCGCGCCTACTCTTCGGCGCACACCGAGGCCATCATCACCGACTCCCAGGCAGCGGCACGCCGCTTCGTCTCCCTGGTGGACTCCGCGGCCGTCATGGTCAACGCCTCCACCCGCTTCACCGACGGCGGCGAGTTCGGCTTCGGTGCGGAGATCGGCATCTCCACCCAGAAGCTGCACGCACGCGGTCCGATGGGCCTGCCGGAACTGACCACCACCAAGTACGTGGTTACCGGGGAAGGCCACGTGCGCTGACCAGCGCTGTGCCGCCGCGGCCCGCACCTCGCAGCCGGGGAGCGGAGCCGCGGCGGCTCCCGTTCCCCGCCCAGCGGGATCGTTCCGCCGCAGAGCCGCCGCGCAGCGGCACGGGGGAGAGGACGACGGCCATGGCCGAAGCGGCAGGCCGCCTCCCCGCGGCCGCTTTCGGTAGGGCGGTCCGGACGCGGGAAGGTCTTGTCACAGAGCGTGGCCGTGGTGGAGGATCACGGCGACTCCCCAGCGTCCACGAGAGGACCCCCATGCCTGAACCGGTAACCATCCCCGCCCTTCCCGCCTCGCTGACCTGGTGGAACACCCCGGTCGACTTCGCGGTGACCGGACCGGACAGCCTCTGTATCACCGCTGGAGCACGGACGGACGTGTTCAGCGACCCGAACGGGACGGTCCGCATCGCGAACGCCCCTGCCCTCCTGGCGGGACTCGACGGGGATTTCACCCTCGCTGCGCGCGTCAGCCCGAGCCTCCACGCCACCTACGACGCCGGCGTGCTGTTCCTCTACGTCGACGAGGACAACCACGCCAAGTTGTGCCTGGAGCTGTCCCCGCAAGGCCAGCCGACCATCGTGTCGGTGGTGACCCGCGACGGTGTCTCCGACGACTGCAATTCGCTAGCGGTCGAGGGGGAAGCCATGCTGCGGATCACCCGGACCGGAGGCGCCTACGCCTTCCACACCAATCTCGGCGACGGGTGGTGGCACCTGATCCGCTACTTCGCGCTCCCCGGTCCTGCCCGGGCGGGCTTCCTCGCCCAGTCCCCCACGGGAGAGGGGCAGACGGTGCATTTTACGGAGATCGCGTACACGTCCGCCCCGCCCGCGGACCTGCGTGGGGGACAGTGAACAAGACAGCGGGATCAGCGGCGGAGGCCGAGATCACGGGCTAGGCGGCCTGCCCGGCGCCGGAGCGCCCGGTAGAGGCGGCCCATCCGGGCACGCAACGACCGGGACGGGTGCTGCACCTTGACCGACCAGTGGAACAGGCCCCGGCTGAGCCGGAGCCGCAGCGGGATGGGACGCTCCGCCGTCTCCACGACGAGTTCCCACTGCCCCGGACCGGAGACGTGGGGCACGTCAGCGGTGAGGACGGAGTGCGGGTTGGTCGCGCTGGCCGAATCGGGCCGCACACTTGCCGCGCTCTCTACCTTCTCCCCGTTGCCGACCAAGCACAGCGGCAACCCGATGCGCTCGTCGCTGGTGTGCAGGGCCAGCGGGATCCGCAATTGCAGGCCGTCGCTGTTGCGGACCACAGCCGGGCGCTCCTGCGGGGGGATGAGCGCCGGGAGTTTCTGCCAGGGGTCGTCGGCGGTGACCACCAGGTGGTTCTTCGCGTTGTAGCTGGGGGTCACCAGCACCGGGGGTGTGTTGTCGAGGTGGACGAAGGCGGGGACCCGCGTGGCCTCCGCTGCGGGGGAGCGCAGCGGACCAAGCGTGAAATCGCAGCTCACGCCGCCCAAGTCGATGCGGGAGACGAACCACCACTTGCCGAGCAGGGGGCCGCCCAGGTTGCCGCGCTGGATGTCAAGCGTGACCGTCCCGACCAGCCGGACCGTGAACCGGTCCGCACCCACCGGTTCTTCGAGGAGGGTGAACGAGGTCGGCACGGTGACATCTGCGCCGAGCTTCTTATTGCGGGCGAAGGTACGCAGCTTGATCCGTTTCAGCGCCGCGGTGACCTCGGCGGCCTCGCACACCTCCGGGTGGGAGAGCACGGCGGTCGGGAGGTCCCAGTAGACCGATTCGGCGGAGCGCACGAATTCCAGGGGCCGCTGGTCGCTTTTGCGCACCAGGGTGCTCTCCACGTCCACGTACAGCACCGAGCCGTCCCACCGGTATCCGGTCACCGTGGTGTGCTGTCCCAGGTCGTGTTCGAACTCGGCGACGTGGCGGACAAGGTCGAACTGTCCGGTCCGCAGCGCGGTAGCGCGCAGCCGGGAGAACGGGTTGAGTCTGGCGTCCACCCGTTCGGGGATGCGGCGTTGGACGAGCGAGTGGGCGACGGTGTGGAGGACCTCCGCGGTCTGCTCGGGCAGCCGCAAGTATTTAGCCCCTTGCATCTGCCCTAGCAGTTTCGACCGGTACCACTGCGCCAGCAGGGTGTCGCGGAACTCTCCCGGTTCGGTTTCGGCTTCGATGATGTCGATGATCCGCTCGACACTGCCGAGGTAGTCCTCGGGGTCGGGAGGGGTGCGGAACGAGATATTCCCGAAGTTTTCGTCCTTGTGCCGCACCCAGTAGTAGCAGGTGTAGTCGTGGACTACCGAGACCGAGGCGGCGCGCAGGTAGGCGGGGAGCATGAACATGTGGTCCTCGAGCCGGACTTTCCCTTCGGGGAAGCGCAGCCCGTGGGAGCGGACGAACTCGGTGCGGAAGAGCTTGTGCACCGTCAGCGTGGTGAGCAGGATGCGGTGGGTGCGCAGTGTCGCCCCGGACAAGGGTCTTTGGAAGATCTCCCGGGGCGCTCTCCGGCCGATGCCCGCCATCCGGCCGATCACGATGTCAGCGGAGTCCTCCCGGGCTTTGGCGACCAGGCGCTCTAAGGCTTCCGCGCCGAGGTAGTCGTCATCGTCCATGAAGAAGAGGTACTCGCCTCGGGCGCGGTCGATGCCGATGTTGCGGGGGCGTCCAGGCCAGCCGGAGTTCTCGATGTGCACGACCGAGAAGTTCTCTTCGCCAGCGAGTTCCGTGTCGAGCAGCTCCCCGGTCCCGTCAGTGGAACCGTCGTCGACGTAGATGACTTCGAAGCGAGAGCGGGGCAGAGTCTGCGCGCGCAGCGATTCAAGCCCAGCTAGTACCCCCCGGCCGGTGTTGTGGACCGGAATGATGACGGTCACATCGATGGACATGATTCCCCGTTTCCCCCTGTAGTGATGCTGCCTTTGCGTGGCGCACGCGGACCAGTGCAAGAAAAGACGCATGGCAGGGCACGGTCCGTGCACTTACATCACTCGTGTTCGAGGCTTTTGGTTTACCGAGCCTTTTGCTTTCTTTTAGGCGCGGGAAACACGAGAGGGCTGGGATGGCGGGGCGGTGCGGCGCCCGGACCGAGCAGCACGCGTCTCATCTGCACCGATACCCACGAACGGCAGACGTCATACGAGTGCATCCTCACCCGGACAGGTCAGATGCGGTGGAGCACATCCCTTTGATGTGAACCAATTCACATCGGAAATGGAGAGGGAGGGCCGGATTTTTCTTGCATAAATTTTATATTTCTCATTTATGCAGAAAGGAAATCCGGGACCTGCATCCTACGGGAAATGGTCGGACCACTGGCCGGGGTCAGGCGGTGGTGCGGCGTCCCGGGCCGTTGCGCCACCGGTCGGCCATCGAGTCGAAGATCTTGCTGCCCGTGGCCGCCGCGCCGCTCACCACATCGCGCAAAGTGCCCACCAGCGGATCAGAGGTGCGCTCCCACGCCTCCCGGTACGAGCGGGCCGCGCTGCGGGCCTCCTCGCTGATGCGGGCGTCGGTATCGGTGTCCCGCCGGGGGTAGTCGCCGGTGAGGATGCGCTGGTAGGAGCCCTCTGCGATCCAGCGGTCCAGTTCCGCGAGCCGGACCACCGCGAACGGATGGGTCTGCCCCTGGGTGATGAGGAGTTTGATGAACCCGTCGCGGATGTCCTCAGCAGCGTCGTACTCCCGGGCCTGGTCGAGGAAAGCGTCGACGTTCATCTCGGCCAGCCGTGAACCCCCGGCGAGCTTCATCAGCGCCCGCTTGGCCGCTTCCGGGTTCTGGCAGGTGAGCAGCCCGGCACGGTCACAGGACAGCTCTGATTTGCGGTACCACTCCTCCAGCGCCGCAACGATCGCGCGCAGGCCGACATAGCCCAGGGGGAACCAGGCGACCCGCGCCGCCAGCCGAACCAGAGCCAGCAGCATGGTGCGGTAGACGGCGTGCCCGGACAGGATGTGCCCTACCTCGTGCCCCACCACGAACCGCTGCTCTTCAGGACCGAGCAGGTCGACCAGGCCCGTGGTCACGACGATGAAAGGACGGCTGCTGCCGATCGCCATGGCGTTGGGCTGCGGGTTCATCTGGATGTACAGCTCTGGAACCCGGTCGAGGTCCAGCACGTAGGCGGCGTCGCGCACATAGTCGTGGATGTCGGGGAACTGGCGCTCGTCGACCCGTACCGCGCTGGCCAGGAACATCAGCCGCAGCGCCCGCTCGTTGAAGAGGCCGGAGAGCCGCTTGAAGACTTCGTCGAAGCCGCGCAGCGACCGCAAGGCGACGAGGGCGCCGCGGTCCGCGGGATGCTCGTAGGCGCGCGAAGAGATGTTGCGGAGCCGGACGCGAGCACGGTCTGGAGTAGTCGCCATGCCTGAATGCTATGCGTGACTATGCCGAGAATCTACGGTTTGCGGATACGGGGAGGGCGGTGTCCAGGGGAGGGGTGCTCACAGTGGTCGAAACCGGGATGACTACTCTCGAAACCGGAGGAGTAGCCCCAACGACGGGGGTGAGACGAGAGCGGTGACCGTGCCCGAGGAGAAGACGATTACGCGGGGGAAGAGAAAACCGCGCCGTATCGGAATCATGGGTGGCACCTTCGACCCCATCCACAACGGACACTTGGTGGCCGGCAGCGAGGTGGCCCACCTGTTCAACCTCGACGAGGTGATCTTTGTCCCCGCTGGAAACCCCTGGCAGAAGCAGCAGCAGGGGAAGCGGGTCACCCCGGCCGAGCACCGCTACTTGATGACGGTGATCGCCACCGCGGAGAACCCCCAGTTCCGGGTGAGCCGGATCGAGATCGACCGTGAAGGGCCCACCTACACGATCGATACGCTGCGCGAGATGCGCCGGCAGTACGGCCCTGACGTGGAGTTGTTCTTCATCACGGGAGCGGATGCGCTGAGCGCGATTTTGAGCTGGCACAACGCGGATGAACTTTTCGAACTCGCGCATTTCGTAGGCTGTAACCGACCGGGGCACCAGCTCGCCGATCCCGGTCTGCCCGAGGGGAAGGTCTCCCTGGTGGAGATCCCGGCCCTGGCGATCTCCTCGACCGAGTGTCGAGAACGCGTCCGTAAAGGCGAGCCCATCTGGTATCTGGTGCCCGACGGTATTGTCCGCTACATCAACAAGACCGGGCTGTACCTCGATGACTAGCAGGCGAGGGAGCAGCCCACGAGAGGCAGCCATTACCTGTGACCGCTACGGAACGGACTGTTGAACTTGTCACCATTGCGGCCACCGCCGCGGCCGACAAACTCGCGCAGGACATTGTTGCCTACGATGTCAGCGATCAGCTCGTCATCACTGACGCTTTCCTCTTGTGCTCCGCGCCCAACGACCGCCAGGTCAGGGCGATCGTAGACGAGATCGAGGAACGCCTGTATCGGCAGGCGAAAGCCAAGCCGGTGCGCCGGGAAGGCGAACACGAGGGCCGTTGGGTACTGCTGGACTACGTTGACCTCGTCGTGCACGTCCAGCACGAAGAGGAGCGCGGTTACTACAGTTTGGAGCGGCTGTGGAAGGACTGCCCCCAGATCGAGCTGCCTCAGGCGGCTCAGGGCGTCGACCACACCGCGAACGGCTCGAGCAGTGAGTGAGCCGTCGCCCGATTAACCGCTCTCTCCGCGGACAGGAGTGACCTGGTGACCGAAACCCGCCGCGTGATCTGCTGGCGCCACGGGCAGACCGACTGGAACATCGAGAACCGCTTCCAAGGCCAGCGCGATGTTCCCCTGAACGAGACCGGACTCGCCCAGGCGGAACGGGCTGCCCGACTGCTTGCCCAACTGCGACCCGATGCGATCGTCGCCTCTGACCTGCAGCGGGCCGCGGACACGGCGCGGGCCCTGGCCCGCATCGTCGGCCTGCCCGTGACGTACGACCCCGCGCTGCGGGAGCGCTTCGGCGGCCCGTGGGAGGGGCTGACCCGCGCGGAGATCGCCGCGGGATGGCTCGAGCGGTTGCCCACCATGGACATCCCCGGCGGTGAAGACTTGGGCACCGTCGGCAAACGAGTCGCAGAAGCCATCCAGCGCGGCTTGGAGAAAGTCCCGGAGGGCGGAACCCTCGTCGTGGTAGGCCATGGTGCCGCGTTGCGCGCCGGCATCCACACGATGCTCGGCCTCCAGGCAGACCAGTGGGAGGTGCTGGGCACGTTGAGCAACTGCTCCTGGTCTGTCCTCGGGCCGAGCCGTTCTGGCGGCTGGCGGCTGCTGGAGTACAACGCCAGGAGCCTGCCCGAGGAGAAGGTCCTGGGCGACGACCGCTAACTGTTTCGACTAACGCGGGGAATTCCGCTATTGTTCTGGAAGTCAGCGGGACACGTCCCGCGGACTCCACACGGGGCTATGGCGCAGTTGGTAGCGCGCTTCCATGGCATGGAAGAGGTCTGGGGTTCGAATCCCCATAGCTCCACTCCATAGGCACACATCACGGGCCTCACCAGCACCGGTGGGGCCCGTGATGCATTGTGCGGAGCCGGTGCAGCAAGGGCCTGTCACACCACAGCGCACCTCCCGGCACAACGGGTGCCGCCTCCGCGCTGTCTCCTGGATGAGCCCCATACGCGGGGCGGACTGGGTGAAGGCTGCTGTGCCGTCGGGAGCAGAGCTCCGACCATGGGGGTGGGAGAAAGTGAGGAGCGCCACTCACCAGTATGGGAAAGCGGTTTCTTGAAGGGGTGGGGCAGAGCCCAGGCCCGATCAAGCTGGACAGCGACCCTGGTCCATCGGGGTTTCCGGCCTTCGAGCCGAGGAGAAAGCGGTCCCGTTCCCCCGCGGCGGGAGCAAGATGTACCGACCACTCCTGGAGATCGGGTAGAGTGGGTGATGACCCAAGGGGCTATGGCGCAGTTGGTAGCGCGCTTCCATGGCATGGAAGAGGTCTGGGGTTCGAATCCCCATAGCTCCACAGCAAGACCCGCGGAGTCGGTGGAATTCTCTCCACTGCCCGCGGGTCTTTTTCCTTGCTGGACATCCTGCATCCGGTAGCGCAGCTCCCCGATCGGTCCTGGGCAGCGAGCCATGGTGCGCCCACCGGGCTCCGGAGAGCTGCGGGGCGGTCGGCACTGGCGGCCGCCCCGCTCTCAGCGGTGTCGCGCACTCGATAGGGAGTACGGCCGCCCAGCAGGCAGACCCCCAAGACGCAGGGGCGGGCAGCGTCCGTCGAGTCCTCCTGCCACCAAAAATCGGTGTGATCCTCTTGACACGGAAAGCGCTTTCTTTATGCTCAAGGAAAGCACCTCGGTGCTTACGAACTACTACGGAAGGTAAACGGTGGGACGATCAATTACGCGTCGACTCGCCTCGACGCTAGCCACAGCGGCCGTGGTGACAGCAGGTCTAACCCTACCGGTGTCCCCGGCATCGGCGCAGACCGGCAGCGCCACCGGCTACGCAGCCCTCAACGGCGGAACGACGGGCGGTGCGGGCGGACAGGTGGTCCGAGCCACCACAGGAACCGAGATCCACCAAGCCCTGTGCCAGCGGCCCAGCACCAGCACCCCAATCATCATCCAGGTCGAAGGAACCATCAACCACGGCAACACCTCCAAGGTGTCCGGACCGGGATGCGACACCGCCAGTGACAAGATCGAACTCAAGAAGATCAGCAACGTCACAATCGTCGGTGTCGGCAACGGAGCCCTGTTCGACCAGATCGGCATCCACATCCGGGAATCCCGGAACATCATCATCCAGAACGTGCACATCCGGAACGTCAAGAAGTCCGGATCACCCACGTCTAACGGCGGCGACGCCATCGGCATGGAGAAGGACGTCCGCAACGTCTGGGTGGACCACGTCACCTTGGAGGCCTCGGGCGGTGAGTCGGAGGGCTACGACGGCCTCTTCGACCTCAAGGACAACACCCAGTACGTCACCCTCTCCTACAGCATCCTCCGTAACTCTGGCCGCGGAGGACTGATCGGATCCAGCGAGAGCGACCTCTCCAACGGTTACATCACCTTCCACCACAACCTGTACGAGAACATCGACTCGCGGACGCCCCTGCTGCGCGGCGGCGTGGCGCACATGTACAACAACCACTACGTGCGCCTCAACAACTCCGGCATCAACTCCCGGGCCGGGGCACGCGCCAAAGTGGAGAACAACTACTTCCAGAACTCCAAGGACGTCCTGGGCACCTTCTACACCAACGAGCGGGGCTACTGGGAGGTCCGCGGCAACATCTTCGACAACGTGACCTGGTCCAGCCAGGGCAACGAGAACTACCCTGCCGGACCTAACCCGCAGTCCACCACATCGGTGAGCATCCCCTACTCATACCGGCTTGACGACGCCGGCTGCGTGCCGCAGATCGTGAGCCAGACCGCGGGCGCGAACAAGGGCAACCGGGTCTCCGACGGCAACTGCCGGGCAGAGGATCCGGGCAACCCCGATCCGGGCAATCCGGATCCGGGGAACCCTGACCCGGGCACCCCGCCCGGCGGCACCAACCTCAGCATCGGTGCCGACGCCGACGGCTCCAGCAAGGCCAGCGGGACCAGCTACAAGAACGTCATCGACGGCGACATGAGCACCTACTGGTCGCCGAGCGGCTCCACCGGCCGCATCTCGGTCAAGTGGGGCTCGAACGTGACGGTGTCCGCGATCCACATCCGCGAGGCGGCTGGGGCCGTGGGCAACATCGGCTCCTGGCGGGTCGTCAACAATGACACCGGCGCCGTCCTGGCCACGGGAACCGGGGCGGGAGTCATCACCTTCACCCCCACCACGCTGCGGAAGATCAACTTCGAGATCCTCAGCTCGAACGGCACTCCGCGGGTGGCCGAGTTCGAAACCTACGCCGGCTAACCGCTGAGCCAACACGCCGGCAGCCGTAAGACAGCCGGAACCAAGCTCCCCGGCACCGCGGCCCTGGCGGACACCCGCCAGGGCCGTACCGTGCCACCGCCCCAGAGGCACCCGGCACAGCGCACCGACCAGCCAGGGCGTGCCCGCGGTGAGAACCCCCGCGGGAGACCGCCCTGGCTCTCCTGTGGACAACCGGCCGAACCTGCCGCACCGACCCGGTACTGTCAGGGGCGTGTCTGATCTTCCCGACGTCGACGAGCTCCTCGACGCGGCCGTGCGCGCCCTCAACGGCACCCGGCGCGACGGCCAGGCGACCATGGCCCGCTCGGTGGCCGCAGCGATCGACAGCCGCGAACACCTCGTCGTGCAGGCCGGCACCGGAACAGGAAAATCCCTGGGCTACCTGGTTCCGGCACTGCGCCACGCGGTCGCCGCCAACGCCACGGTTGTGGTCTCCACCGCCACCATCGCGCTGCAGAACCAGCTCATCGGACGCGACCTGCCGCGGCTCACCGAGGCACTCGAACCGCTGCTGGGCCGCCGTCCCGTCTACGCGATCCTCAAAGGACGGCGCAACTACCTGTGCCGCTACCGCCTCTCCCAGGCAGCGACAGGTCCGGAAGAAGCTGAACTGTTCGACCCGCACCTGCTGTCCTCGCTCGGCCGCCAAGTGCGCCGGCTCCACGAATGGGCGGAGGAGACCCTCACCGGGGACCGCGACGACCTCACGCCGGGGGTGAGCGATCTGGCCTGGCGGCAGGTCTCCGTGGGAGCCAACGAGTGCATCGGGCCCCAGATGTGCCCGGTCAGCGACGACTGTTTTGCGGAGCTCGCCCGGGCCGAGACCATCGGCGCGGACCTCGTCGTCACCAACCACGCCCTGCTCGCTATCGACGCTGTCCAGGGCTACCGGCTGCTGCCCGACCACGACCTGCTCATCGTTGACGAAGCGCACGAGCTCGTCGACCGGGTCACCTCCGTGGCGACTGGGGTGCTCAGTGACCGGAGCATCAGCCTTGCGGCGAAGCGGGCCGCCCCGGTCTGTGACGTGGAACTCACCGAACGCCTCGCAGAGACCGCTGACGGGTTGGCGTTGATGCTCGCCGACACCCCGCCGGGCCGTCTCGACCATCTGCCGGATCCGCTGGCCACCGCCGTAGCCGCAGTCCGGGACGCCGCCCACGCCTGCCTTTCCGCGCTGCCCGAGCCGCCCCGGGACGACCCGCACGCCGCCAGCGCCCGCCGGCTCGCCCTCGCCGGCCTCGAAGAAGTCCACCGCACCGCCGAACGGATCCTCCTCTGCGTCCAGCAGCCCCTCCGGGACCGGCAGGACGTGGTGTGGTTCGCGCGCGGCGCACGGCAGACCCCCGGACTTCGCATCGCTCCCCTGGCTGTCAACCGGACCCTGCGCCAGGCCCTGTTCACCGAGCGCACCACGGTGCTGACCTCCGCCACCCTCGCTCTCGGCGGCTCCTTCGACCTGATGGCCCGGCAGTGGGGACTCGGCCCTCTGCCCGATCATGACCCGGCAGAGGCAGCAGAGCCCGCGGAAACCACTGCCACGCCCTCGGCCGAACCCAGCCCGCTCCGGTGGCGCGCGATCGACGTGGGCTCACCGTTCAACCACGCCCGCAGCGGCATCCTCTACATCGCCACCCACCTGCCCCCGCCGGGCCGGGAGAGCCTCCACCCCGAATACCTCGACGAGATGGCGGAACTCATCGACGCGGCAGGAGGGCGCACCCTCGGCCTGTTCTCCTCCACCCGGGCAGCCGTGCACGCCGCAGAAGAACTCCGGGAACGCCTGCCTTACCCGATCCTGTGCCAGGGGGACGACTCCACCGGCCACCTCGTCCAGCAGTTCGCTGCAGACGAGGCCACCTGTCTGTTCGGCACCTTGTCACTGTGGCAGGGCGTGGATGTCCCGGGACCGGCGCTGCAACTGGTCATCGTGGACCGCATCCCCTTCCCCCGGCCCGATGACCCGCTGGCCTCGGCCCGGCAGCGCGCGATCGGTGCACAAGGAGGGAACGGGTTCCTCGAAGTCGCGGCTACCCATGCCGCGCTGCTCCTCGCCCAAGGCACCGGGCGGCTCTTGCGGTCCGTCCACGACAAAGGGGTGGTCGCGGTCCTCGACCCGCGGCTGGCCACCGCCCGCTACGGGGCGTTCCTCCGCGCCTCCCTGCCCCCGTACTGGGGAACCACCGACCCCCAAGTGGCCCGGGCGGCGCTGCGGAGACTCCACGAGGCAGCGTCCCGCGCGGCCTGAACCCGCCGACCCGTACTCAGCGGGGCGCTCGGAAACCGAAGAGGCGGATCGCGTAGCCCGGACCGTCGCCGGGAGAGTGGACGTGCCACCGGTCGCTGTGCTCCCCCGTGGTCAGCTCGTACCACAGCAGGTCGATGAGTTTGAGCCGGGCCACGATCGACGAATTCGGGTCGAGGACGAGCGAGTATTTCCGGTCGCTCAATCGCTGGGTGATCATGCCGACCGGCGGACTGTCCCAGATCGCGGGAACAGGAGCGTGCCCCACCTCCACACCGCACCGGCGCAACTGGCTGATCTCCTCTTCCAACGCCTCGGCAGCCAGGGCGTTGTCTAACCGGAGCGCGTCTTCCAGTTCGTCGCGGTCCTCGTCGTCGCGCATGTAGGCGTGGTAGGTCTGCCGTCCGCAGGAGCGGCACATCCGCCGTACCACGCACCGGGCCGCACCGTGGGCAGACTGGGCCTCCCCGATACCGCGGTAGGTGGTGACCCGGCGGATTGCCCCGCAGTCACAGCACAGGGCGGTCAACTCCTGTCTCATTTCCACGACCCCTCCCACGAGTGAGTATGCGATGAGTCTCCCCCGCGGGGGAACCGATTCCACCAGGTGGTTCCTACAAACTGTCTCCACCGGTGTCCAAAAATTCCCTCTTGTTCCTCTTAGTGGCTTGTGGGGCTTGCCAGCGGGTGTTCCGGGAGAGTAAGTTGCGCCCCTCCTCTTCCTAGTCGCCCCGGTTTGTTGGGTTCGGCGGAGAAAGAGAGGCCTCAGCGGAGTCGGAGGGGTCGGCAGACGATCCGGAAGAGGACTCTGACTCCTCCGCCGTGCCCCCGGAGTCGCCCGCGCCCAGCAGCGGGTGCTCGGCCACCTCGTAGCGTCTGATGTAGAAGCTGAGGAAAGTCTGCAAGCTCGCCCCGGCAGGCAGCGCCAGCAGCGCCCCCGGCGCACCCAGGATCGCGACCCCGGCCAGGACGGAGCCGAACGCCACCGCCGGATGCATGTCCAGCGTCTTAGCGGTGATCCGCGGCTGCAGCAGATAGTTCTCGAACTGCTGGTAGACGGTGACGAACACCAGGACCCACAGCGCCGGCCAGAAACCGTCGAGGAGCGCTACGAGCACCGGGAGCGCCCCACCGATGTAGGTGCCCACGGTCGGAATGAACTGGGATAGCACCCCCATCCAGAGGGCCAGCGCGAACGCGAAGGGGATGTCCAAGAGCGCCAGCAGGATGTAGTGGGCCACCGTGCAGATGAGCGCGAGCAGCGCCCGCGAGTAGATGTAGCCGCCGGTCTTCTCGATCGCGATCTCCCAGGCGCGCAGCACCTCCCGCTGGGTGCGCGGTGGCAGCACCGAGCAGATCGTGCGGCGGAACCGCGGGCCGTCCGCACACAGGTAGAAGGTGAACAGCGCGATCGTCAACCCGTCGAAAAGCAGCGCCAGCACGGTGGATCCCGCTCCCACCACGTTGCCCGCGAGCTGGGACGCGTACTCTTCGACCAGCCCGCTGACACTCGTCAGCTCGCTCAGCAGCGTGGTGGGGGAGAAGTCGGTGTGGAATGTGGCGTTCACCCAGGCCAGCAGCGAACGCGTCATCCGGGGCAGATCCGAGACGAACGCGACGACCTGGCCGACAAGCATCGACCCCAGCACGGTGAGGAACAGCACCAGAGTGCCGGCCGCTGCCAGCATCACCGCCCCCGTGGCGAGCCCGCGCGGCCAGCGGTGCCGGTGCAGCCAGTTCACGGCGGGCTCAAGCGCCAGCGCCAGGAACAAAGAGATCAACAGCAGCAGCAACAGCCCTTGGAGCTGCACAAACAGCCACCAGGCGAGCGCCGCGAGAGTGACCACCCACACGACAAGCAGCAGCGCCCGCAGCAGCCATGGCGGCACCTGGGCGGCCGAGCCGGTGAGGGGAGTAGCGCCTTCCGAGGGTGGGCGGTGCCTCACGGATCCGGGGTCGTCACTCATCGGGGCACCACCCTTCACACTCCATCGAAGCTAGTCGAGGGACAAACGGCGCTTGTTGCGGGCCGTCCACTCCCGCATGCGCTTGGGGTAACCAACGAGGTTCACGTCGTAGGCGGGAAGAGCGAGTTTGTGCGCGACCCGGCGCAGCACCTCAGGGGAACCGACCCGTCGACGGATCCACTCCCCGTCGTGGGCGACCGCCACAGCAGTCGTGCCCGTGGCGAACGTCTCCGGCTCGACGTAGAACTCGACGCCTTTCCGACTCTTGGCGAACTCGATCAGCGCCTTGATGTCGGAATCCTCCGCAGGACGATCGTAACGCGCTTTTCTGCCTCGGCGTTGCGCTTTCCGTAGCCCGAAGCGATCCAGCCATCCCATACCGTACTTACTCCTGTCCGTGTCCGCCGCACCACACCCGACCCGCACAGCCCAGTGCCGCTGACTCTAAAGGACACCGTCAAGGACCGCTGTGTCAATCGGGCCGCTGCAGTGATCGCGTTGATACGTTCAGTGCGTGATGCGGGGAGGGAGTGCCACGATGACGTTGTGGGAATGGGTGGCGGAAGCCGCCGACAAGACACGGGCCAACGGACACGAGCAGCTAGCTACCGCGCTGGGGCGCCTGCCGGAACTGGCTGTCCTCGGCGACACCCACCGGATCACCATCGAACTGCCGGCCGCCCTGCGGGCCGCGACCGAGCCGGGGGCCCCGCTCTGGGCCGCCCACTATGTGCGGTACTGGCAGCTCGCCGCGCGTATCCTCCACCACCAGGCAGGCACAGTGGTGTTGGACGAGGTTACCGAACTGGTGCACGCCGCCCACGCCGATCCGGCCCACTGCCCGCCCGGCGCCTGCCCTGCCGTGATCGCCGCTGCCTGCCACGCCAACATCGACGGCCCTGGCCGCACCGTGGAACGGGAGCTCCTGCTCACCACCGCCTTAGAGCACGTCGAACCCGGAACACCCGCCTACACGGCGCTGACCGCGGCCTTCGCTGACCTGCTCAGCGACGTGGGACGCCCGCACGAGGCGGTCGACTTCCTCGACACCCAAGACCAGACGCTCCGCTTCACCGTCGAGCTCGCCGTGGCACGCGTGCGCGCCTTGCACCTCATGGGCCGCGACGAGGAAGCGCTGGCAGTCCTCAACCGGCTTGACAACCAGGTCCCCGTGCTGAGCGGCCCCGACGCCGCCCGCGACGACGTGCACCTCCGGATCCGTTTCGAACGCGCCCGGCTGCTGGCCCGCCTGGCCCGCACCAGACGGCAGTTGGTGGAGGTGGCTGCGGCGGCGCTGCCAGCCGTGGAACTAGCCCAGGCCCACCCGTTCCTCCGGCCGCTGTGGGTGCAGGCCGCAGAAGACCTCGACGCGGCCGGGGTAGCGCTCAACGACTGGCGGCTCGGCGTCCGCCTCACCGGGTGGGTCCGCCACCTGGAGCAGAACGGCGCGCCCCGCCGCCAACTGGAACTGGCGGTGCGAGCAGCCCGGCTCGCCCTGCGCCGCGGCGCCCGCTGGACCGCGCTGAGCATGGTCGAATACGCCCAAGCCGCGGTAGCCCAGATGTGCCGCGAGGACGCGCTCACCGCCGACCTCGCTGCGGTCCGCGCCAGTGTCCGCCAGCTCCCATCGCCGTCGCTTCCGGTCCCCGCAGCTCGCCTGGACTCGTGGCTGTGGAGCAACCACGCCCTGGACCTCAACCCCGAGCAGCGGGCCGACCTGATCTGGGCCGCACTCGCCGAATGCCCGGGGGATGCGGTGCTCCTCGAACGCCTCGGACGCGTAGCCCGGGAACTCGACCTGGCCCGTAACGCAGCGCGAGAGCAGTGGGCAAGGGTCCGCGCGCTCCCCGCCGACGCGACCACCGCGCTCAGCCTGCTGGAATCCCTGCTGCACGACGGGGACATGGAAGGGGTACGGGAACTGGTCGGCCTGCTGGCCACCCTGTCCGAGACGGGTACCGTCCGCCAGCCCTGAACAGCGCGGCACACCGCCGTGGCGCACTGCGCGGGGAATTCAGACGCTGCCGCGGAACAGAACCGGGCCGACAGCACATCCGTGCGGGACGACTACCGGCGCAGCAGACACGCTCACGCCGCGACCTCGGTGGTCAGCAGCACCCCCGCCCGGTAGGTCAGGGCTGCCTCGGGAAGCTGTGCGGGACGGCCGCTGGCATACACCCGCAGCCCACCGGTGCGGGGCGCGTCCGGTTGGGGCGAGACCCCGATTCGCCGGAGGGCCTGCGCGGCGACCGCATCCGCGGCTGTGAACAGGGTCACATGCTCGCCCAGCGCTGCGGTGATGACGTCGCTCACCAGGTCGTAGTGGGTGCAGCCGAGCACCACCGCTGACACGTCGGCAGGAGTGTGCGCGGCGGCGTGGTCGACGGCTTCCGCCACAGCAGCCGGATCGGCGCGTTCCACCGCGTCAGCCAGGCCGGGGCAGGCCACCGGGGTCACCGCGATCCCCCGCGCGAACCGGTCGATGAGGTCCCGCTGGTACGGGCTCCCCGTAGTAGCCGGGGTCGCCCAGATCGCGAACGGCGCACCCCGGTCTGCGGCGGGCTTCACGGCCGGGACGGTACCGATCACGGGAATCCGCGGTTCCAGTTCGGCGCGCAGCGACTCCAACGCGTGCACCGAGGCGGTGTTGCACGCCACCACCACGGCGTCGGGCTGCTCGTCAAGCACAGCCCGGGCCCCGGCCAGCGCCCGCGCGACGATCTCCGGAACACTGCGCGGTCCCCACGGCATGTAATCAGGGTCCATGGAGAGGATCAGGTCCGCATCCGGACGGATCCGCCGCAGCGCGGCGGCGGTGGAGAGCAGACCGATCCCTGAGTCGACTAATGCGATGCGCACGCCAGCCGATGATATGCGCAAAACCGGGAAACGCCGCGTAACATCCCCGGATTTGCCGTACTGGGAGATTAGGCTGGCCTCAAACCGGCGCCCCGACCGCCGTGCGGCGGCTCCGACAGCCCGGAATGCCGCGCGGGAACGGCGGGGGAGAAGTGGGTGAGCAGTGAACTGTCAGTCTTCCGCGTCCAACCTCGCCAACCACATCAACGCGGTGTACGAGCTGCGCCGCGCCTATGCGCGGCTGTCCGCCGACAAGCCGGTGCGCCTGGCGAAGACCACCTCCAACCTCTTCCGCTTCCGCAGCCGGGACGATGCCGCGCGTCTCGACGTCAGCGCTTTCACCTCGGTGATCAGCATCGACACGGAGGCGCGGGTCGCGGAGGTGGGCGGCATGACCACCTACGAGGACCTGGTCGCCGCCACCCTGCGGCATGGCCTGATGCCGCCGGTGGTTCCGCAACTGCGCACGATCACCCTGGGCGGTGCGGTCACCGGGCTGGGGATCGAATCCTCGTCCTTCCGCAACGGGCTCCCGCACGAGTCAGTGGAAGAGATGGAGATCCTCACCGGCAGCGGCCAGGTGGTGGTGGCCCGGCGCGACAACGAGCACCGCGACCTGTTCTACGGTTTCCCCAACTCGTACGGCACCCTCGGTTACGCGCTGCGGCTCCGCATCCAGCTCGAACCGGTCCGCCCGTACGTCCACCTGCGGCACCTGCGGTTCACCGATGCCGCAGCGGCCATGGCCGCGCTGGAGCAGATCTGCGCGGACCGCACCCACGACGGGGAGACCGTCGACTTCGTCGACGGCGTCGTGTTCGCCCGCAACGAGCTGTACCTGACCTTGGGGACGTTCACCGACCGGGCTCCGTGGACCAGCGACTACACCGGAACCGACATCTACTACCGGTCGATCCCCCGCTACGCGGGCCCCGGCCCCGGCGACTACCTCACCACGCACGACTACCTGTGGCGGTGGGACACCGACTGGTTCTGGTGCTCCCGCGCCTTCGGACTGCAGCATCCCGTGGTGCGCCGCCTGTGGCCGCGTTCCTTGAAACGCTCCGACGTCTACCGCAAGCTCGTCGCCTGGGACCGGCGCACTGACGCGAGCCGCCTGCTCGACTACTACCGCGGGCGCCCGCCCAAGGAACCGGTGATCCAGGACATCGAGGTTGAGGTGGGGCGGGCTGCCGAGTTCCTCGACTTCTTCCACACCGAGATCGGCATGTCCCCGGTGTGGCTGTGCCCGCTGCGGCTGCGAGAAGACACAGCCGACGATACGGAACCGGTCTGGCCGCTCTACCCCCTCAAACCCCGCCGCCTCTACGTCAACTTCGGGTTTTGGGGCCTCGTTCCGATCCGTCCCGGTGGAGGCAGGACATACCACAACCGGCTGATCGAAAAAGAAGTGACCCGGTTGGGCGGGCACAAGTCGCTCTACTCGGACGCCTTCTACGACGAGGACGAGTTCTGGGAGCTCTACAACGGGGAGATCTACCGCAAGCTCAAAGCTGCCTACGACCCCGACGGTCGACTGCTCGACCTGTACACCAAGTGCGTCGGCGGCGGGTGAGAAAGGATGAGGGATGCGACTGGCGGAGGTATTCGAACGTGTCGTCGGACCCGATGCGCCCGTCCACTTCCGGGCCTACGACGGCAGCACTGCGGGAGATCCACGCAGTGAAGTCGCTATCGTGGTTCGCCACCCGGCAGCCGTCAACTACATCGTCCAAGCGCCGGGAGCACTCGGTTTGACCCGCGCCTACGTGGCGGGATACCTCGACGTCGAAGGGGACATGTACACCGCGCTGCGGGCAATGGCCGACGTGGTGTTCCAGGACCGGCCGCGGCTGTCCCCCGGGGAACTGCTGCGGATCATCCGCGGGATCGGGTGGGTGAAGTTCGTCAACCGGCTTCCACCGCCGCCGCAGGAGGTGCGCCAGTCCCGCCTCGCCGCCCTGGGCTGGCGCCACTCCAAGCAGCGCGACGCCGAAGCCATCCAGCACCACTACGACGTCTCCAACGCCTTCTACGCCCTGGTCTTGGGCGAGTCGATGACCTACACCTGCGCGGTCTACCCGACCGAGCAGGCCACGCTGGAGCAGGCACAGTTCTTCAAGCACGAGCTGATCGCCCGCAAGCTCGGTCTTGCCCCTGGGATGCGACTGCTGGATGTGGGGTGCGGCTGGGGCGGCATGGTCATCCACGCGGCCCGGGAGCACGGGGTCAAAGCCCTGGGGGTGACCCTGTCCAAAGAGCAGGCTGAGTGGGCGCAGAAGCGGATCGCCCACGAGGGCCTGGGCGACCTGGCAGAAGTCCGGCACATGGACTACCGGGACCTGCCCGACGGCGAGTACGACGCGATCAGCTCGATCGGGTTGACCGAGCACGTCGGCAAAAAGAACGTGCCCGCCTACTTCGCGTCGCTGTACCGCAAGCTCGTCCCGGGAGGCCGCCTGCTCAACCACTGCATCACCCGGCCCCGCAACGACCTGCCGCCCTTCAAACGCGGCGGGGTGATCAACCGCTACGTCTTCCCCGATGGGGAGCTGGAAGGGCCCGGCTGGCTGCAGGCGGCGATGAACGACGCCGGGTTCGAAATCCGCCACCAGGAGAACCTGCGGGAGCACTACGCACGGACCCTGCGGGACTGGCTGGCCAACCTGGACCGCAACTGGGATGCCGCGGTGCGGGAAGTGGGGGAGGGCACGGCCCGAGTGTGGCGGCTCTACATGGCCGGGTGCGTGCTCGGCTTCGAACGCAACGTGGTGCAACTGCACCAGATCCTCGGGGTGAAGCTCGACGGGACCGAGGCGCGGATGCCGCTGCGCCCCGACTTCGAACCGCCGCTGCCTTAACCGCGGTGCACAGCCGGGGGATATCAGTCGCGGAACCGGGCATGATGAGCCCATGGCTGCGACCGATGACGACCGGCACCACACCACCGTCGCCCTCGACCTCATCGACGCGTATGTGCGCGCCGACCGCAGAATGATCGGTGAACGTTCCGCGGGGATCAGCGCGGAGGCGGGGGAGCGGATCGTCTCCACCCTGAAAGTGTGCGCGGCCTTCCTTGCCCGCCGGGTCCAGGAGACCGGGGTGCCGTGGCGCGCCGCGGACTCCCGGGAAGCGGTCGCCCGCACCGTCGCCGACCTGCTGGAACCCGAGGTGGAATTCGCGGTCGTCTCCGCCTGGGAGGCGTACGCGATCGGGGAGCACGAGGCCGCCTGGGTCCGGGCGCACGGCGATCCGCTGGTCTTCGTCCACATGCTGGCCGCGTTCTCCGCTGCTATCGGCACAGCGGTCTACGGCCGTGAGGAGCTGCTGCCCACGCTGCGCAGGGTGACAGCACGATAAGCACCCCGCGCGGGAGGCGGGCCGTGCGCCTAGCCGCGCGTCGCGGTAGCCCGCAACCGGAGCCGCGGACCGGCCGGGGCCGGAAGACACCGCGGAATCCGGCACAGGGTGCGGTCCGCAGCGGTTCCCCGCGGCCCCGGCAGCACTAGGCGGCGCTGGGAAACGAGTGCGGCTGCTCCACGGCAGCGCCGCACCGCCCGCAGCTGGTCAGCGAAGTTCCCGCTTGAGGATCTTGCCGGTCGCCGTCATGGGCAGTTCCGTGCGGAACTCCACGATCCGCGGGTACTTGTAGGCCGCCAGACGCTCCTTGGCCCAGGCGATCAGTTCGTCTTCGGTGAGGGTGGCCCCCTCGGCGGGGATCACGAACGCTTTGATCTCCTCGCCGTGCGTGTCGTGCGGGACACCCACCACGGCGGCCAGGCTCACCTGGGGGTGCGTCATCAGCACCTCTTCGATCTCCCGCGGGTACACGTTGTATCCGCCGCGGATGATCATGTCTTTGGAGCGGTCGATGATGAAGTAGAAGCCTTCCTCGTCGCGGCGGGCGATGTCCCCGGTGCGGAACCAGCCGTCCCGCATCACCTGTGCGTTGGCCTCGGGACGGTTGTGGTAGCCCTTCATCACGCAGTGGCCGCGCACGGCGATCTCTCCCGGCCCTTCGCCTTCAATGGTGTTGAAGTTCTCGTCGACGAGCTTCATCTCCACGCCCCAGATGGGCAGCCCGATCGACCCCGGCTTGGCTTTGCGCTTGGGGTTGTTGAAGGACACCACGGGAGAGGTTTCGGAGAGGCCGTAGCCTTCCAGGATTTCGATGCCGAACTTCTCCTTGACTTTCCGGGCGACTTCGGCGGGAAGGGAGGCGCCCCCGGAGACCGCGGTGTGCAGGGTCTGGGAGATCTGCTTGATGTCGTGGTCCCCTTGGGCGTTGAGGAGACCCCAGTACATGGTGGGCACCCCGGCGAAGATGGTGACCTTCTCCTTTTCCATGAGGGAGAGGGCCTCATCCCCGTCGAAGCGGGGCATCAGCACCATGGTCCCGTGCCGGTAGAGAGCCGCGTTCATCATCGTGGTCTGCCCGAAGATGTGGAAGAGCGGCAGCACGGTGAGGAACACGTCGTGGCTGTCGGGAGCCTGGTCGAAGAGGGCGCTGGAGGCGACCGCGTTGAAGAGCAGGTTGGTGTGGGTGAGCTGGGCGCCTTTGGGCTGGCCGGTGGTGCCGCTGGTGTAGATGATCACTGCGACGTCGTCGCCTTCGGTGCGCACCGACTCGAACTCGCCGGGCTGCCCGTTGAGCGCGGCCCAGAAGGTTTCTGCGCCCGGGATTGCGGACGTGGTCGCCCCCGCGGCGGCCGGCAGGTCGATGTAGAGCTCGCATTCGGCGACTTCCTGGAATGCTTGCCAGGCGCGCTCCCCGAGGGGGAGTTCCGGGGTGCCGGTGAACGCGAAGAGCGCTTTAGCGCCGGAGTCGCGGAGGTGGTATTCGATTTCGCGCGGCGTAAGCAGGACGTTCAGGGGGACGACGACCGCTCCCGCCTTGAGCGCACCGAAGTAGACGAAGGGAAAGTACGGGACGTTCGGACAGGCGAGCGCAACCTTGTCCCCGGGGCGGATACCGCGGGATACCAGGAGGTTGGCTACCTGGTTGGCGATCATGTTGACCAGGGCGTAGTTCAGCCGCATGTCGCCAAAGACGATCGCATCGCGCTCCGGCCGGTTGCGTGCGCCGTCTTCCAGCAGAACGGAGAGATTGAGCATCCTGGCTCCTCCGGGAAGTGCCGCATGTCACTGTTCTACTGAACAGTAACTTATGGGTGAGGTGCGGGACCAGGGAGCCTTCCCCCCACTGCGGGGATTACTCAGCCTTGGTGAGCGTCACCGAGACAGGCAGCGAGTCACCGAACCCCAACTCGGACACCCGCCACGGGACTCCGTCCACCTCGATCAGGTCCCCCAGCGTCACCGTGGTCTCCTCACCCGTTCCGCCCTCCGGAGTGACCTTGACCGTCACCTGCGGCTCCGCCTCGTCGTATTCGGTGATTTCCAAGACGAAAGAGTCGCCATCCTCAGCGGTGAGGGTGTACGGGGTCCCCTCCACCAGTTGGATGCGGTCGTCGTACTCGCCCAGCACGGGAGCTGGATCCTGCTCCGCCACCGTCTCAGCGGGGGAGGTGTCCGAAGAGGCCGAGCAGGCGGCCAGACTCAGGCCCACCAGGGCGGCTGCCACAGCGGACAGGGACGCCCGGACGACGGTACGCGGATCGAACAGCGGCATGTCAGTTCTCCTCTGGCGGATTCCCCGCGGATACGCGGGGCGTGGAACAGCGGGAAAGCGGACGGTGGATCCACTCTGCTGGGGTGGCGGCGCCCCGGCCCTCCCGGAACGGTGGGGTACCGGAGGTGAAGGACAGCCGTGGCACACCGCCCTGGGCGGGAGCCGAGACGCTACGGGGGAGGGAGACCGAAAGGGCGGGTGCAGCGCACCGGAGTGTCCCGCGGTGCCAGGGAAGGCCGCTGCTCCCGTATCCGGGCGGTGCTGCCCGGCACAGGCAGGGCTGCGGCAGACCACCGGGTCTGGGGCCGCCGGTCGCTGCCCTGCCGCGAGGGGAAGACGAAACCGGCACGCCGCCGTTTCCCTGCAGCAAGGGTGGGCGCGGTTCTGTGCCGCGACCGTGTTCCACCAGCGGGGGCCGACCGGTGAACTGCTGTCCTCCCCATCGATTCCCAAGACCAACGTGGCGCGGCGGGTACGGGCTCCGCCCAGCCGACACGGCCATAGAGCCAGGATGCTTTACCGCCAACGGTAGCCGGTTTTCCCGCCCTTTGCGGCTGCAGCGGCAGAGAGCTGTCCCACGCTGGCTCAGCCCGGGAAGACCGCGGGATGCCGCAGGGGAATCACGGCTGCGCTTCGGCCGTGCCGTTGCGCGCTAACCTTGAAACACAGGTGATTCGGACCGGCATCCTCAGGTCACTCGGTGAGTCGGAAGACGCTGGTCCGGCAACAGCAGTGCGCCAGATCGGAACCCGCCCCCTAGGGCAACACCGGTAGAGGAACCATCCAACCATGACAGCGGTTAGCGGCGATCAGACGACGAGTGGCTCCTACGACGTCCGGGCACTCCAGGAGAAGTGGCAGGCCCGGTGGGCAAAGGAGAACCCCTTCACGGCTAGCGAAGACCCGGCCGACCCCCGTCCGCGACGCTATGTGCTCGACATGTTCCCCTACCCCTCAGGTGACCTCCACATGGGGCACGCTGAGGCGTTCGCGATCGGCGACGTCATCGCGCGCTACCACTTCGCGCGCGGGGAGAACGTGCTGCACCCGATCGGCTGGGACTCTTTCGGCCTGCCCGCGGAGAACGCCGCCATCAAACACAACTTCCACCCGGCCGAGTGGACCTACACCAACATTGAGACCCAGGCCGAGTCGTTCCGGCGCTACGCCATCTCTTTGGACTGGTCCCGTCGTCTGCACACCAGCGACCCCGAGTACTACCGCTGGAACCAGTGGTTCTTCCTCCGGTTCTTCGAACGCGGTCTGGCCTACCGCAAGGACGGCCTGGTCAACTGGTGCCCCAAGGATCAGACCGTGCTCGCCAATGAGCAGGTCATCCAGGGCAAGTGCGAGCGCTGCGGCACCGAGGTCGAGCGGCGGGCGCTCAACCAGTGGTACTTCAAGATCACGGACTACGCCCAGCGGCTGCTGGACGACATGGAGCAGCTCGAGGGCAAGTGGCCCGAGCGCGTGCTGACCATGCAGCGCAACTGGATCGGCCGTTCGGAAGGCGCTGACGTCCAGTTCACTATCGAAGGCCGCGAGGAACCGGTCACCGTCTTCACTACGCGACCCGACACCCTGTACGGGGCGACGTTCTTCGTGGTCGCCCCCGACTCGCCGCTGGCCGACGAACTGTGCGCGCCTGAACAGCGGGAAGCGTTCGAGGCCTACCGCACCCAGGTCAGCAAGCTGAGTGACATCGAACGCCAGTCGACCGAGCGGGAGAAGACCGGCGTCTTCCTGGGCCGCTACGCGATCAACCCGGTCAACGGGGAGCGCATCCCGGTCTGGGCGGCCGACTACGTACTGGCCGACTACGGCCACGGCGCGATCATGGCGGTGCCCGCACACGACCAGCGCGACCTGGACTTCGCCCGCAAGTTCAACCTGCCGGTCCGTGTTGTCGTGGACACGGGCGAGCCCGACCCCGCTGAGACGGGGATCGCCACCCCCGGGGAGGGCACGCTCATCAACTCCGGTCCGCTGAACGGCCTCAGCAAGAGCGAAGCGATCCCCCGCATCATCGAGATCCTCACCGAACGCGGCACCGGCAAGGCCGCCGTCAACTACCGGCTGCGCGACTGGCTGGTGTCCCGCCAGCGGTTCTGGGGCACTCCCATTCCGATCATCCACTGCCCGGAGTGCGGCGAAGTTCCGGTCCCCGACGAAGAACTGCCGGTGCGCCTGCCCGACCTGCGCGGGGCTGCCCTAGCCCCCAAGGGGGTCTCCCCGCTGGCCGCCGCCACCGACTGGGTCAACGTGTCCTGCCCCCGCTGCGGCGGGCCCGCCAAACGGGACACGGACACGATGGACACCTTCGTCGACTCCTCCTGGTACTTCTTGCGCTACTGCTCGCCCAACCTGGACACCGCGCCGTTCGACCAGGAGAAAGTCGCCAAGTGGGGACCGATCGACCAGTACGTCGGCGGTGTCGAGCACGCGATCCTGCACCTGCTCTACAGCAGGTTCTTCACCAAGGTCCTCTACGACATGGGCATGGTGCCGTTCACCGAGCCCTTCGTCCGGCTGCTCAACCAGGGCCAGGTCATCAACCAGGGCAAGGCCATGTCCAAGTCGCTGGGCAACGGTGTGGACCTGGGGCAGGAGATCGACCGCTACGGGGTTGACGCCGTCCGGCTGACCATGGTGTTTGCCGGGCCGCCGGAGGAAGACATCGACTGGGCAGACGTGTCCCCGGGGGCATCGGTGAAGTTCCTCAACCGTGCCTACCGGGTGATGGCGGAGGCCGCAGCCGCCTCTGCACCGGGGGTGGACCCGGCCACCGGCGACCTGGCGCTGCGGCGGATGACCCACCAGACCCTGGCGAAGGTTACCGAGGCCGTGGAAGCCCAGCGGTTCAACGTCGCCATCGCGCGGATCATGGAACTCGTCACCGCTGCTCGCCGGGCGATCGACTCGGGCCCTGGCGCCGCCGACCCCGCGGTGCGTGAAGCCGCTGAGGTGATTGCGATCACCTTGGGTCTGTTCGCTCCCTACGTCGCCGAGGAAGGCTGGGAGATGCTCGGCCACACCGGATCGGTGTCGGTGGGCACCTGGCGGGAGCCCGACCCTGCGCTCCTGGTCCAGGAGAGCGTGACGTGCGTGGTCCAGGTGGCCAGCAAGGTCCGCGACAAGCTGCAGGTCTCCCCGGACATTTCCGCGGAAGAGCTGGAGCGGCTGGCCCTCGCCTCGGAGAAGGTCCAGAATCACATCGCCGGACGTGAGATCCGCAGGATCGTGGTCCGTGAGCCCAAACTGGTCAACATCGTGGTCGCCTAAACGCCGACCACTGCTGAGGTGCCGCAACCGGGCCGCCGCCCGCAGCCGGACCGTGGGCGGGCGCGGAAGAGGAGAACACGACGATGGACGAGGCGAGGCGGCGCACAGTGGTGCGCGGGGCCGCGGTGGTGGGCGGCGCTGCCGTGGTGAGCGCCGCGGCCATCACCGGCGGCCTGCTGTGGGCGAAGCACGGTCCCGCAGTGGAGGCCGCTCCCACGGACGCGTACCCGCAGCCGCCCGCCTGCACGTCAGTGCCGAGTGCGACCGTGGAAGGCGCGGTCCCCGCAGCAGTGCTCGAAGCGGAGACCGTTGGGCCGCTCCCGCTCTCCGCCGGCCGGTCGTGCGTGTGGTCCTCACTGGACGCTTCCGGTGAGGACCCGCGGATGCTCATCGTCTCCTTCCGCGCCCACTTCAGCGACAGCCAATCGAGCGGGGAGGAGCGCGCAGCAGCAGAACTGGACGCTTTGGCGGAGGGGGAGCTGTCGCGCGGGGACACGCTGGTGCGGCCCGCCGGGGTCGGTGAGGGAGCCGAGGCCGCGACCAGGGACCGCAACCTGACGATCCGGGTCTGGTACGGCGGGGCCGACGCCGGGGAGAAAGTAGCGGCGATCGCCGCAGAGGTGGCGGCGGCCCTGTAACGGAGCCGGGAAGCCGGACCGTCCGCTCCGCCCGGCTTGGGGAGATTACCGCGAACTTTATCGCGGTAAGCGGCTTCTTACCCGGTGAAGTGATGCTCAGGGATCGGGCTCCTCTGCCAGACCTCCCGTCCGAACCAGCGAGTAACGTTGGCTCGGTGGCAGAGGAAGAGCGTCGATCTCCGGACAGGTGAAGGGAAGTCCATGGTCCAGCCGCCTCCCCCCGGCGGGTCCGCCACCCTCCATGAGGAGCCGCGCGGCAGCGGACGCGGCTGCGCGGTGGCTGTGCTGGTCAGCGCAGTACTCGTCCTCGTGCTGCTGGGGTGCGGAGGAGTCGGCCTCCTCGTCTGGCTGCGCGGTCCCGGCGGGGACTATGCGGAGGCCCCACCGTGCGCCCTCGTCGAAGAGAGCGGAGTCCTTGACCAACTGGTCAAGGGGTACGTGACCGACCTCGACGCTCCCGTAGACACCCAGGGCGCTACGTGGTGGGACGGCACCCAATGCCGGTGGACGACCACGGAGGATTCTCCCGGGATGCCGTCGAGCGTGAGTGTGGCCTTCATCCGCAGCGGAAACCGTTTCGGCCACGGGGGAGAGGCCTCCGCCCGGGCCGATCTGAAACGGGAATCGGAGGACAACGCGACGACCGCCGTGACGGGACTCGGAGACGAGGCCGTGCGGTGGTACGACGCCACAACCCTGCACGGGTGCGTGGCGGTGCGGAAGTCCAATCTCATGATCTCCGCTTGCTACGAGGCCAGCACGGACTTCTCCGCCACCCGGGAGGTCTCTGCGGAAGAGGCAATGGACGGTGCCGTGAGCGTGGCCCAGGAGATCGTCGCGACCCTGGAGCAGGAGTGAATCCGCTTCCAGCAGTCGAGAGCCCTGCCGGGGCGGCCTCCGCCAGGGATGCCGTGAAACCCCGCACACGAACGACCTTCCACTGTTGTTGGATAAGGATCATCCCATGACCCAACCTTCTTCTCCCTCGTCGCCGCACGGGCCGCAACCCCCGTACGGATCCCAGCCCTACGGCCCCCCGCCTCCTCCCCCCGGGCAGCCGCCCCACGGGGCGCAGTTCTCTCCCCCGCCGTACGGAGCGGGAGGATATCCGCCTGCTCCGCAGAAGACAGGGAGAAACGGCTGCTTGATCGCCGGGATCGTCGTGGGCGCGGCAGCGGTCCTCGGTATCGCCGGGATCCTCGTATTCGCCGCTCTGAGCAGCAGCGACAGCACCTCAGACCAGGAGACGTCCGCCACCGGGGAGACCTCGGACTCCCAGGGGACGACCTCGTCCGAGGTGGAAGGGGACTTCACGATGCTGCCCGACTGCTCGGTGGGGGAGCACAGCGAGCTGGAACGGCTCGTCCCCGACTACCGCGGGGAGGTTGAAGACGTCGACACCGGCGGCCAGGAATGGTGGGAAGGGCAGCACTGCTCCTGGGACAACGTCAACAGCCTGGGCAACGGCAGCTACGCCTTCCTCACGATCATGCTCAACGACCCTGGGGAGCGCTACCACACCAGCGACGACCTGGAGTGGTATTCCCAGGACTACACCACGACGGAGGTCTCCGGCCTCGGTGAAGGAGCCGTGTCCTGGTACGACAGTGAGAACCAGGTCGGCTGTGTTGCCACGTACGTGGCGAACCTGTCGTTCGCGTCCTGCTACGACAAGGTGAACTTCGGGGTGTCGCTTCCCGAGGAGGAGGCGATCCAGGAAGCGGAGACCTTGGCCCGCGCCACCCTCGAAGAGATCCGCCGCGGCGACTACCAGTAACGGACCGTTCCAGACGAGAGTGACCAGTCCTGGCCGTCCCCAGTGCGTGCCCCTTGCGGCGCGCCTGGGGCGGCCAGGCCAGTGGAGACAACGGGGCGGAAAATCCTACGAGAAAACAGCGGTAACAATTACCGACAAATGGCCCAAAAAGGACAATTCAGAGATTAATTACGGGGTCGTATCAAACTGAAGCGAAGTCGTTATACCTTGCGAAGAACGGTGACGACTTTGCCCAGAATGGTCGCAGAATCGCCGTTGATGGGCTCGTAGGCGCTGTTTCGCGGCAGCAGCCAGACGTGTTCTCTGTCACGCTTGAAGACCTTGACCGTGGCCTCGTCGCCTAGAAGCGCGGCCACGATATCCCCGTTGTTAGCGTCAGGCTGCTGACGGACAACGACCAGGTCACCGTCGGCGATAGCGGCATCGATCATGGAATCGCCCACGACGGTGAGCATGAAGAGCGTGCCCTCTCCGACAAGCTGCCGCGGCAGGGAGAGCACATCCTCGACATGCTCCTCCGCCAGAATCGGGCCGCCCGCCGCGATCCGGCCGAGCAGGGGAATGTCCACGATTTCCTCGGAGCCGGAGAGCCCGCCGAGTTCCCTTCGCGTGCGTCCGGAAGTTTTATGTGGAATACGAATTTCCACCGCTCGGGGGCGGTTCTGATCGCGGTGAAGGTACCCCTTGCGTTGCAACACCTTCAACTGGTGCGCGACACTTGAGGGGCTAGACAGCCCCACCGCCTCCCCGATCTCCCGGATGGACGGCGGATATCCCCGCTCACGCACGTAGCGGTGGATGACGTTGAGGACACTCCGCTGACGTTCCGTGAGTGTCGGAGCGTCACCTGTCTGCTCGGCAGAGGACCCCACGGAGTCATCCGTGCGGACCGGGTGGAGTGCGGAGACGGAACTCTCCTCCGTGTAAGGCTGGTGCCCTCCGCGGTTCTCCTCCGGCACGTCCGGCCTCCTCGGCGGTTAGTGTCCTCCGTTGGGGACTGTCGGCTTGCTACGACATCAATGCTCGTTCCGAAGGTCGAGGGCGTCGGCGTGATAGGACCGACGCCGATGCTCTACCGGAGCGAAACACATTCCACGTTAGTCCTTGGACAAGGCAATATCAAACAAACGTTCGAGATGATGCTGAAAAATTTCCCAGAATGCGGTAGTAATCGAACGCCGGTTCTGGTGGGCGGAGGTTCGAAGGGAAGGACGATGTCCCAGGCCGCGTTGCCGCATGCCCCCACGCCATCCGCTGCCCGCGCTTCCTGTCGGTCTACGAGCGACACGGACGCTGCCCGCGGCGGTCTGGAAACCGATCTTTACGACTGGTCCAAGGAGGTACCGGAGTGGATCAATGACGTCCCTCCACCCGAGGTCCGGCGAAGTCCGGCCAGTCCCGCCCGTAAACGGGCCGTACGCCCCGTCCCCGCAGGGCCCCCGCGGCTGACCAGGAGAGGACGGATCGTCCTGTTCTGCCTGCTCGGCACGGCAGCCGCCGCCGGCTGCGCCCTGTTCGCCGTAGCGTTTCTGGCCCTCAGCGCCTCCAACGCGGACGCTTCCACCGACACGCTCCTCCACCTCCCCGAACGGTCACGCACGGTCGTGGTCAACGAGGGAGACACGCTCTGGGAGATCGCTGAACGACTCCGTCCCGCAGAAGACCCGCGCAAGACTGTGGACGAGATCGTCGAGATCAACGGCCTCACCGAACCGGTGCTCACCCCAGGACAGGAACTCGTTCTACCATCCCCCTGAGACAGACGCTTCGCTCCCGCACACCGCACAATTGCGAACATCTCCAGCCACACACACCGTTCGCAGTCCGAAGCCGTGCGTGGCGACACGCCGGACGGACTTGTCTCAGGTTGCGTCTAAGACTCTCTAGCCGTAGGTTAACGGCCACTAGATCTAGTGCCTTCGTGGATGAAACCATCCACAAATTGTGGTTGTCCGGTGTTGACCTGGGAAGGATGACAAACAGTGCGCTGTCCCTTCTGCCACAACCAGGACACCCGGGTGATCGACAGCCGGGCCGCAGAAGAAGGTACAGCGATCCGACGCCGTCGCTCCTGCCCGGCCTGTGAGAGAAGGTTCACCACCCAGGAGACGGTGCTGCTCATGGTCACCAAGCGATCAGGAGCCACGGAGCCCTTCTCCCGCAGCAAGATCATCGCCGGAGTCCGACGGGCCTGCCAGGGCCGCCCGGTCACCGAGGACGCGCTCGCGCTCCTCGGACAGCGGGTCGAGGAGGAGATCCGCAGCCGCGGGGTTGCGGAAGTCAGCTCGCACGAGATCGGACTGACCATCCTCGGACCGCTGCGCGACCTCGATGAAGTCGCCTACCTGCGCTTCGCGAGCGTCTACCGCAGCTTCGAATCCCTCGAAGACTTCGAACGCGAGATCGCGGAGCTGAGGGCAGAGCGCACAGCAACCCAGGGCTGAACCCACCACCGGGCACCACAGCGTTCAACAAGCCATAGAGGACACTCAGGGTGCCGCCGGCTACGGCAGACGAACGGCGACCACCCTCGGATACACCTTTCCACCAAGGGGAGCGAAGCACGATGACCGAGACGGTGAGCGGCTCTGCCACGCGTAAAGGCAGAAAACCTCGCAGGGGGGTGAAGATCCAACGCGTCTTCACCACTCCTGGGGTCCACCCCTACGACACTGTGGAGTGGGAACGCCGCGACGTCGTCATGACCAACTGGCGCGATGGCTCGGTCAACTTCCGGCAGGATGGGGTCGAATTCCCCAAGAGCTGGTCGATGAACGCCACCCAGATCGTGGCCAGCAAGTACTTCCGCGGCGCCTTGGGCACCCCGCAACGCGAGTGGAGCCTCAAACAGCTCATCGACCGGGTCGTCGACACCTACACCGCAGCCGGTCGGGAGCACGGCTATTTCGCCTCCGACGAGGACGCTGAGATCTTCGATCACGAGCTCAAGTACGCCCTCGTCCACCAGATGTTCAGCTTCAACTCCCCGGTCTGGTTCAACGTCGGAACCTCGTCGAAGGCGCAGGTCTCCGCCTGCTTCATCCTGTCGGTGGACGACACCATGGAGTCGATCCTCGACTGGTACAAGGAGGAGGGGCTGATCTTCAAGGGCGGCTCCGGCGCGGGGGTGAACCTCTCTCGCATCCGCTCCAGCAAGGAGCTGCTCTCCTCTGGTGGAACCGCGTCCGGCCCGGTGTCCTTCATGCGCGGCGCCGACGCCTCTGCCGGAACCATCAAATCCGGGGGCGCCACCCGGCGGGCCGCCAAAATGGTGGTCCTCGACGTCGACCACCCAGACATCGAAGAGTTCATCGAATGCAAGGCACGCGAAGAACGCAAGATCCGGGTGCTGCGCGACGCCGGCTTCGACGTGGACCTGGGCGGCGCTGACATCATCAGCGTTCAGTACCAGAACGCCAACAACTCCGTGCGGGTCTCCGACAAGTTCATGCGTGCCGTGGAGAACGATGAGGATTTCGACCTCATCGCCCGCACCACCGGGGAAGTCATCAGCAAGGTCCGGGCCCGGGACCTGTTCCGCAAGATGGCTCAGGCCGCCTGGGAGTGCGCGGACCCGGGCATCCAGTACGACGACACCATCAACGACTGGCACACCACGCCGGAAAGCGGTCGGATCACTGCCAGCAACCCCTGCTCCGAGTACGTCCACCTGGACAACTCGTCCTGCAACCTGGCTTCGATCAACCTGATGAAGTTCCTCGACGAGGATGGCTCGTTCCGCGTCGAGGAGTTCGAACGGCTCACCGAGCTGGTCATCACGGCGATGGACATCTCCATCTGCTTCGCCGACTTCCCCACCGAGAAGATCGCCGAGACCACCCGCGCGTACCGCCAGCTCGGTATCGGCTACACCAACCTGGGCGCCCTGCTCATGGCGACCGGGCACGCCTACGACTCCGACGGGGGCCGCTCGGTGGCTGCCGCGATCACCTCGCTGATGACCGCCGCGGCCTACCGGCGCAGCGCGGAACTGGCCGGGGTCGTCGGCGCCTACGAGGGCTACGCCAAGAACGCGGAGGCCCACAAGCGCGTCATGCGCAAGCACGCGGCAGCCAACGACGCACTCCGCCCGGTCGGACAGTTGGAGAAGCCGATCCACGACGCCGCCACCCGCGCGTGGAAGGAGTGCCTGGAACTCGGGGAACGCCACGGATGGCGCAACGCCCAGGCCAGCCTGCTCGCCCCCACCGGCACCATCTCCTTCATGCTCGACTGCGACACCACCGGCATCGAGCCCGACTTCTCCCTGGTCAAGATCAAGAAGCTCGTGGGCGGCGGGTCCATGAAGATCGTCAACCAGGGCATTCCGCGGGCGCTGCGCACCCTCGGCTACAACGAAGACCAGATCCAGGCCATCGTCGACTACGTCGCTGAGCACGGCCACGTCGTCGACGCCCCTGAACTGCGCCCGGAACACTACGAGGTTTTCGACTGCGCCACCGGCAAGCGCTACATCCGACCCATGGGCCACGTGGAGATGATGGCGGCAGTCCAGCCGTTCCTCTCCGGCGCGATCTCCAAGACCGTCAACCTGCCCGAGGAAGCCACGGTCGAGGACTTCGAACGCCTCTACTTCGAAGGCTGGAAGAAGGGCCTCAAGGCGCTCGCGGTCTACCGCGACAACTGCAAGGTCGGCCAGCCGTTGTCCACCACGAAGAAGGAAGAGGAGAAGAAGGAGGAGTCCCGCCCCGTCGAGCTCCGGAGCCCGGTGCGGCGCCGGCTGCCGAAGCGGCGTCCCAGCCAGACCATCTCCTTTACGGTCGGGGGTGCTGAAGGCTACATCACCGCCGGCTCCTACCCCGACGACGGGTTGGGCGAAGTGTTCCTCAAACTCGGCAAGCAGGGCTCTACGCTCGCCGGGATCATGGACGCCTTCTCCATCGCGATCTCCATCGCGCTGCAGTACGGGGTGCCGCTGCAGACCTACGTGGAGAAGTTCACCAACATGCGCTTCGAACCGGCGGGGATGACCGACGACCCCGACATCCGGATGGCGCAGTCGGTCGTGGACTACATCTTCCGCCGCCTCGCCCTGGACTACCTGCCGTACGAGGAGCGCGCCGCACTCGGCGTCTTCACCGCGGAAGAGCGGGCTGCCCAGGCCGCCGGCGAGGACCCGGCCCAGGTCGCTGCCCAAGTGGTCACCTACGCCCAGTCCGCGCCGGTCACCGAGACGCTGACCGCGCCTCCGGAACCGGAGCCGAAGCCGCGGAGTACGGTGGAGTCCACGGAGTCCCGCAAAGAGTTCAGCGCTGACGCGCCGCTCTGCGTGAGCTGCGGCACCAAGATGCGGCCGTCCGGAAGCTGCTACGTCTGCGAAGGCTGCGGCTCGACCAGCGGCTGCAGCTAACCGACTGCAGGGCATCCCCGCAGCCACGTCCCGCGAGGGCGGCCACCCGGCCGCCCTCGCGCATTTTGGGACGGTTGCTCTCTTGTTACTCGGAAGTCCGTATCCCTGTGAAAGGATGCCGGGACCGCGGAGGAATCGGAACCAGACGAGTGTCCACCGCGTCTGGACAGTATGTCCTCAACATCAATGGAGAGGAGTCCTCGCCTATGTCCTTTGCGCAAGCCGTGCGCGGGGCAGCAAGCGCGATCGCCCAAGGAGGCGATCCGCGCCAGGTGCTCAGCGACGCTGTCGACCAGGCAGCTGAGCAGTATGGACTCGACCCCGCGGACTTCCTGGCCGCACGCGACCAGAACGCTTCCGTGGGCACCCGGATCGAACAGCAGACCACGTCTCTAGCCAACGCGGGCGAGGCACTCAACCGCAGCCGCTACGAGCGCGGCCCCGAGGGACCCGTCCACGTCATCTGCCCCATGGTGATCCCGCGCGGCCGCACCGCGCGAGCCCTGCTCCCAGTGATCCTGCTCGTGATGCTAGGACTGGTGGGCAGCCTCGTCACCCTGCCGCTGCCGCACGCCACCATGATCTTCTTCGGTCCCCACTACTGGGTGCTGACCGCCGCGATCGGCGCCTTCAGCTGGTGGCGGCAGGGCATGGTCATGGTGCCCGACGGCTGCGTCGCGCTGATCAGCAAGTTCGGGAAGCTGGAGCAGGTCGTCGGTCCTGGCCGGGTCACCCTGCTCAACCCGTGGAAGCGGGTGTCCTACATCATCAACACGACCCGGGAATACCCCTTCAACGCCCCGATCCGGGAGGCGCCCACCAGGAGCGGCGTCAAAGCCTCGGTCGACCTGTTCCTCCAGTTCCGCATTGAAGACCCCATCGAGTTCGTCTTCACCCTGGGCGCGGTCCAAGGCTTCCAGGACAAGCTCAACAACGCCATCAGTGAGACGACCCGCAGCCTCATCTACGAACAGGAGGCCGCGAAGATCTACGACCTGGTCGGGGAGAACACCACCCGCCTGCTGGAGCAGCTCAACCAGCAGTTCCTGCCCGCGGTGCGCTTGACCAGTGTCAACATCACCCACGCGGAGCCGTCCAGCCAGGAGTACCGCATGAACCTGGCCGCCCCCGAGATGGTGCGGGTGGCGAAAGAGGCCTACACCTACGAGTACCAGCTCCAGCTCCGCAAAGAGCAGAACGAGGGAGACCTCAACAAGGAGCTCGCCTCCCTCAACGAGACCCTCTCCGGGATCCAGGCAGAGATCGCCCAGTACCAGGCGCAGATGGACACCGCCTTGGAGCGGGAGACCAACCGCGCCCGTGCCCTGGCCCGGCAGCGGTTCGTCGAGGCGGAGAGCACCGCGCAGGCCAATGCCGCGCTGCTGGAAGCGCAAGCCCTGGACATCCGCGCGGTCAGCGCGGCTGAGGCCCCCGAGATCCTCAACTACCGCTTCCAACAGGACCTGCTGGACAAGCTGGAAGCGGTGGCGGACAGTCTGCCGCAGCTCGTACAGGTCGGCGACGGCGACGCAGCCATCGACTTCCTCCGCGTGGCGCAGCAGCTCATCGGCGGCACGGACCCGGTGCTCTTCTCCGACGAAGAGATCGCCGCGCTCCGTACCCGGCTCGCCGAAATCCAGGAGCGTATCGCTGCCCGCGAACCCGAGATCGCCGCACTGCTCGGCGAGCAGGAAACGCCCCAGGCCACTGAGGCAACCCTCGCGGAGCAGAGCCCGGCATCGGAGGGGGAAGCAGGGGGCAGCCCGTCCCCCGGTGAGCCGCACACGGCGCACTACGACTCCGACCAGTGGGGAGGCCAGTGATGAGTCAGCCGGTCAGCCGCGGGAACTCCACCATCAAAGAGGCGCTCGCCTCCTGGGGTGACATTGCCCGCCTGCTGCGCGGCGGCGACCAGGGGGCGCTGGTCCCCGTCGTGATTCCCCGGGACAGCCGCGGGCTCAAATGGATGACCTTCGTGTGGGTGGGGATCTACCTGGTCCTGACCGCGCTGGTCGCCGCCCTGGCCGCAGGGGAGATCGTCGGGACGGTCATCGCGGTCCCCGCCCTGTTCTTCGGGATCATCTCGCTCGCCCTCGCCCTGCTGTGGTGGTGGCGCTCCTCCATCGTGGAGATCGAACAGGGCACCACGGGGGTGCTCACCAAGTTCGGGGCTATCGTCGCGGAGCTCGGACCGGGACGCCACTACCTGTGGCACCCGTGGACCCGCGTCGACTTCGTGGTGGACACCTCCACCGAAATCCCCTACAACGCCCCCGTGCTCGCCTGCCCCACCAAAGAGAACGTTCCGCTCAAGTCGATCGAGTTCTTCCTGAAGTTCCGGATCACGAACGCGACCGCCTTCGTCCGCACCATCGGCGCCAGCAACTTCGACCTGGTGCTGTCCAGCGCAGTGCAGGATGCGATCCGCCAACGCAGCCGCCTGGTGCAGACGGAGAACGCCCACGACCTGCGGGGCTCGGATGTCGCGGACATGCAGGAGCTGCTGAACCGGCAGCTCAGCCGGTACGGGGTGCAGATCATGGGCTGCAACATCCCCGACGTGCAGCTCCCCGACCAGTACCAGCAGCACCTGTCCACCCGGGAGCGGGTCGCCAAGGAGATGGTCGCCTACGAGCAGGAGTGGGAGCTGATCCGCAAGCGCCGCATCGACACGCTCCTGATGGACATCGAACGGTCCAAGAAGACCCGGGATGCCAAGATCGTCGAGGTCAACGCGGCGTTGAACCGGGCTCGCCAGGACGTGGCGCAGATGCTGGAGGAGCAGGAGACCGAGGCGCAGCGGGTGCGCTACGAGATCGAGACGCGGGGCCGGACCAACTTGGTCGCCGCCATCAACGAAGCCACTGCGCAGCGGCGGCTCGCCACCGCCTACCGCGACAACCAGGCGATGCTCCGCTACGAGCTGGCCCGGCGTCGACTGGAAGTGGGCGCCAAGCTCGCCGAACAGGCCCCCACTCCGGTAGTGGTGCGCACCGGCTCAGGGGCAGGGGACACGTCCGCGCTGTCCACGCTTCTGCTCGCCCAGCTTCTGCCGGGGATCACGGAACGCCGGACGAGCGGGCTCGGCTCCGTCATCGGTGCGCGCATCGAGGAAGGGGACGCGGTCCAGCAGGCGCAGGAGGCCATCGCCCACTACCGCCAGCAGGATCGGTAGTCCATCGGAAAACAGCCACGACAGACAGTGCGGGGGTGGGCTGGAAGCCCACCCCCGCACGTGGTTGCGGCCGAGGTCAGTGCTCGGTCCAGGAGTACCATTCGCCTCCGATGTGCTCGTAGACCCGGTTGCCGTGACCGGGCACGAACACGTCGGTCGGCAGCACTTTGGGGCTGTAGGCCAGCCCCGACTTCTTCAGCAGCCCGGCACCCTCCACAGTGAACAACGTCACACCTTCGAGCTCGGTGACCTCACTCACCGGGTAGAAACCCGTCCACTGCTCCTCCGGGAGGAGCACCGTGGAAGAGTTGGAGGTGGCTCGCAGCCGCAGCAGGTCGTCGGCTGACGCGTCCACCCGCGCCTGCAAGGGGACATCCGCGAGGGAGAGCACCACAGCGGCGAGGGCGATCAGCGGTGGAGTGAGCCAGCGCAGCCAGTAGTAGCGGATCATTGGCCGGGCCACCGTCATCGCGATGCCCAGCCGCAGCGCACCCATGGTGGCGAGCAGCGCACCCCCGCCGAGGCCCAGGATGAAGCTGGGCAGGTGGCCACCGGGCACGCTGTCCTCGTACAGCAGCACCAAGGCCACGATGACGCAGCTAGGCAGGTACAGCACCCCCGGGGGACGCGACGCCCAGGAGATGATCCGCTGGGCAAGGGTCGGCCGAGGCGCAATAGAGATGAGTTTGGCGACCGATTCCTCCCCGGTCCCTGGCTGTCCACCCTGTGGTGCGGGTCCAGTGGGCTCGGGAGTGGCGGCGGACATGAGGAGGCAGCCCCCAACAGAACAAAGGAACACGTGGAACGGAAAACAAGCGAACGGGCACGGTAACCCCACGAGGGAGCGGCCGCAGGGACGGCCGTGTGGGGCAGCCCGTATCTCTCCCAGAATAGGGGAAGCGGAGAGACCGACGTGCGCTACCGCGGAGTAGTGCGGAATCTCGCTACTCTGGCCGAATGGTGAAGGCATCAGCGACGATTCCCCCGCCGACCTACGACGTGGAACAGGAGCTCATCGCAGCGGGCGCCCGGGTCGTCGCCGGGCTTGACGAGGTAGGGCGCGGCGCCTGGGCCGGCCCTGTCCTGGTCTGCGCGGCGATCACCGACGGCTCGCCTCCCCCGGAAGGGCTCACCGACTCCAAACGGCTCACCCCGCGGCGGCGTACCGCCATGGCCGAACAGGTGCGTTCCTGGGTCCGCGGCTACGCCTTCGGCCAGGCCTCGCCCGCGGAAATCGACCGGCTCGGCATGACCGAGGCGCTTCGGTTGGCTGCCCACCGGGCGCTCGACGCCCTGCCGGTGCGCCCCGATGCGGTCATCGTGGACGGCAAGCACGACTACGTCGGTGCCCCGTGGACCGTGCGTACCCACGTCAAAGCCGACCTGACCTGCGTCAGTGTCGCGGCAGCCTCGGTCCTCGCCAAAGTGCACCGCGATGCGCTCATGGCCGAGCTGGACGCCGAGTACCCCGGCTACGGTTTCGCTACGGGAGCGGGCTACCCTTCGCCGGTCCACCGCGCAGCGCTGGCCGAACACGGGCCCACCCCCCACCACCGGCTGTCCTGGTCCTACCTGGACCGGCTGCCGCGCTGGCGCCATCTGCGCGTGGTCCGGGACAGCGCCGTGGACGGCCAGTTGAGCCTTCTGGACTGAGCCCGTCCGCAGGAGGGCCCGGCCCGCTCCGGTCCGCGACACGCGCAGCGCTCCTTACGCGACACGCGCGGTAAGCGGCAGTATGGAACGCGAGCCGGTACGAGTGTCCCTGAAACAGGGCGCACAGGGCATATCGCGAAAGGGGCAGCATGGGGCGCCAGATCGAACCCCGAGCCGCGCAGCGGCCCAGGGCGGCCTCTCTGGAACGCCTCCGTTCCACCTACCACCGGACCCCGTTACGTACCCGGCTGCTCGCCGGGCTGGGGATTGTCCTCGCCGCCGCGGTGGTCGCGGTGCTCACCCAGCTCTCCGTGTGGGCGACAGTCACCGGAACGGTTCTGCTGCTTGCACTGTTCACCGCGTTCATGCACTCCGCCGGGGCACTCGCCACCGCCGTGGTCTGCGTGGGCTGGACGGTGGTGGCCCACACCCTGATGTCGATTCCGCTGCACGGCCAGCCGGCACTGCTGCTCATCCCGCTGCTGCCGCTGCCCGTGGCGCTCGTGGCCGCGCGCATCTCCGCGTTCCCGGTGTGGCACACCACGCTGGTGACCCTGCTCGGCGGACTGATCGTCGGCTTCGGGCTGGCCTTGGCCCATATGACCATTCCGGCGGTTCCCGCAAGCCTGGGGGTCGCCGGGATGGTGCTGGGTGCCGCGGTGACCCTGCTCTGGCGGTGGGTGGCGGCCCGCCAGCTCACCAAGGAGCTGGACCGCTACCGGCAGGAGGGAAGGGCTGCCGCCGCTGCGGGGCCCGCCGTCCCCGCGGCCCAGCGCGCTCGCGCCCGCGGCGGGAAAGGCAGCGCGGGCAAAGGAGAGGTCGCCGCAGAAGAACCGATCCCGGTCACGGAGGCGCTGGCCCAGCTCGAGAGCATGATCGGTTTGGAACCGGTCAAACAGCAGGTCCGCGCGATCGCTGCCGCGATCGAAGCGGCCCGGCTGCGGGCCGACGCGGGATACAGCGTCGACCGGCCGCTGCGCCACTTTGTGTTCTCCGGGCCGCCCGGAACAGGCAAGACGAGTGTTGCGCGCACCCTCGCCACGATCTTCCACTCCTTCGGGCTGCTCCCCACGGCACGCGTGGTTGAAGCGAGCCGCGCCGACCTGGTTGGGGAGTACCTCGGCGCGACCGCGATCAAAACCAACGAACTCGTGGACCGGGCCCTGGGCGGGGTGCTGTTCATCGACGAGGCGTACTCGCTCGTCAACGAGGGGGACGGCCAGCCCGACCGGTTCGGCAACGAAGCAGTGCAGACCCTGCTGAAGCGGGCCGAGGACGACCGCGACCGCCTCGTCATCATCCTCGCCGGCTACGAGGCGGAGATGGACCGCTTCCTCGCCTCCAACCCGGGACTCGCCTCCCGGTTCGCCACCCGCATCAGTTTCCCCAGCTACACCGCGGACGAACTGCGCCGCATCGCTGAGTCCTTCTTCGCCCGCCGCGGCGACCGGCTCGACGAGGCCGCCGCCGCGGAACTAGCGGAACGGATGGAGCAGGTCGTCCAACGCGGAGTGGTCGACGAACTGGGCAACGGCCGGTTCGCCCGCTCCCTGGTGGAGAAGGCTGCCGAGGCCCGCGATGTGCGGGTCGTCGCCCGGGAGTCTTCCGGGAAGCGTCCCGACCCGGAAGAACTGGTGACGGTGCGGGCCGCCGACATTGTCGCCGCTTACGAGGCCCTCACTGCGAGGCTCCCCGGTTTCACTCCGCCCCCCGACATCACCGAGGCGCTCGCGGAGCTCGACGCGATGGTCGGCCTGGAACCGGTCAAACGCCAGGTCCGCGCCATCGCCGCCCAACTGCGGATGGCCCGGCTGCGCGAGGGACAAGGCCTGCGGGTCCCAGCTCCGATGCGGCACTTCGTCTTCGTCGGCCCCCCAGGCACCGGGAAGACCACGGTGGCCCGCATCCTGGGCCGAGTGTTCGCGGCGCTGGGGCTGCTCACCCGCGCCGACGTGGTGGAGGCGAGCCGCGCCGACCTGGTGGGCGAGCATCTGGGTGCGACCGCGATCAAGACCAACCAGCTGGTGGACCGGGCCCTGGGCGGGGTACTGTTCATCGACGAAGCGTATTCGCTGGTCAACCCCGGCTACAGCGGCGGCGACGCGTTCGGCTCTGAAGCAGTGCAGACCCTGCTCAAACGCGCCGAAGACGACCGGGACCGGCTGGTCATCGTCCTCGCTGGCTACCCGGAGGACATGGACCGCTTCCTCCACAGCAACGCCGGGCTGGCTTCGCGGTTCACGGTGCGCGTGGCCTTCCCCAGCTATACGCCTCAGGAACTCATCGAAATCGCGGAGCGCACCGCCGCGCAGACCGGGGATTCCTTCGACGAAGGGGCCCGCGCGGACATGGAACGGGTCTTCAGCTACGTGTGCGAGTCGGGCTGGATCGACGAGCTCGGCAACGGCCGCTTCGCCCGGTCACTGTTTGAAAAGGCGTGCTCCTACCGCGACCTGCGGGTCGCGGAGAACCTCGGTGAGCGGGCCAGTGCCGCCGATCTGACCACGATCACCAGCGCCGACCTGCGCGCCGCCTACACAGAGCTGACCCAGCGGTGAACAGTGGGGCCGCCGCAACGGACTGCACACTTCCGGAAGATCGGGCGGCCCCTGCTATGGTCCGCTCATGAGTCGTTCCAGCGAACCTATCCGACAGGCCGTCATTCTCGCCGGGGGGCAGGCGACCCGGTTGCGGCCCTACACCGACACCCGTCCCAAGGCCATGGTCGAGGTCGCCGGTCGGCCGATCATCGACTACCAACTGGAATGGCTAGCCCGGCACGGTGTCGAGCATGTCGTGGTCTCCTGCGGCTACAAGGCGGAGGTGTTGCGGGAGCACCTCTCAGGGCGGACCGATCCTGAAGTCAGCATCCTGGTGGAAGACGAGCCGTTGGGGCGCGGTGGCGCGCTGCGTTTCGCGAGCTCCGGGCTCCGCGACACCGAGTCCCCCTACTTCGCGCTCAACGGCGACATCCTGACGTGGTTCCCCCTGGACGAGTTCACCGCCTACCACCGGGAGAAAGGCGGGCTCATCACGCTCGCCCTGGCGCAGTACCGCACGAGCTGGGGGATTGTGGACGTCACCGACAGCGGCCTGATCGAAGGGTTCACCCAAAGCCCGCTGCTGCCGTTCTGGATCAATGCCGGCGTCTACATTTTCGAGCCGGAGGCCACTGAGCTGCTGCCGGTCAAGGGTGACCACGAGTCCAGCACGTTCCCGGAGCTAGCCAAGCAGGGGCGGCTCTACGGCTACCGGATCGACGGTTTTTGGCGAGGAGTGGACACCGTCAAAGACGTCAAGGAAGCCAGCGAGCAGATTCCACGCCTCTTCGGCGGAGCCGCGCAGTAACTGCCGGGGAGCGGGCGGACTGCCCGCTCCCCGAAGGGCGGTCCGTGCCCCCGGAAGAGGCCGTGGACCGCCGGGCTAGAGTTCGTCGAGGATTTTGACGAGCGCGGCTTCATCATCGGCCCCGCTCAGCGCGACGAGCAGCGTGTCCAGGACTTCGGACCGCGAAAGCCCGCGGTCGAGCAGCCGCTGCGCCGCGGACCACAGGTTGGGCGGGTCCCCGCGCCACAGCCGGTCGGCGAGCTCTTCATGCGCGTCAAGTGCTTCCTCGTCCAACCGGTCGAGAGGCCGGTACGGCTCCTTGGGGGCCCCGCTGTGCCGTCCGCGCGGCTTCTGGGGCGGGTCGTAGGAGCCGAAGTGGTCGAGCCGCAGCAGTGCCCGCCGTCCGGACCGGGTCGTTGGGTCGAACTCGTCGTGGGCCAACTCGGTCACCAGCGGGAAGGCGAACATGCGGCGGGGTAGGGCGGAGAGGTCCCCGTCGGGCAGGAGCCGGTTGAGCACTTCGCGGCGCAGTCCGAACGTGGACGAAGGGTCCCAGTACGACCGGGAGAACGCGGCTGTCGCCTCCCATACCGCGTCGACCGTGGCGTGGACCGCCACTTCCGGGAGTCCTTGGAAGGGGCCGGCCCAGCGGACCCACGCTGCTAGGACATGCGGCATGGCTTCCTGTTCCTCCGGCAGCAGCAGCACGCGGCGCGGCAGCCATTCCAGCAGAAAAGCCTCGACTTTCTGCGGGCTGACCCGCATGGGGCGGCCGAAGTCGGCGTCGCAGCCGTAGTCGATGATGTGCTCCGCGCAGCGTCCCGCAGCGTAACTGTCGGACAGGTCGGCCGCAGCATCGGAAGCGAGGAAGCGCGCGGCGAGGGTGGCGCGTCGGTCGCGCCGCCACGACACGGCGCGGCTGGGCGGTTCGGGCGGCAGGATGCGGGCGCGCGCCCGAATGAACCCGAGAAGCTGGGTGACCGAGCGGCTGGGCCGGAAAGCGGGGGAGTCGGCGGCGGTCGCGGCCACGAGGCGGGCAGTCCGGTCGATCGCCGACGTGAGCAGGGTGTGGGCGCGCCCCAGGGAGACCGAGGTGAAGGACATCATGGGGTCTCGGGCTGCCTGGTCGGCGCCGTGGCGGAGCAACTGGTCGACCTTGGTGCTCACCCACGCATCGCGCAGCACGCCTCCCAGGTTGTGGTCGATGGTGGTGACCAGCGCGTGCTCCCCGGACGGTGCGCCTTCCTCGGTTTCGTGGCGGTAGACGCAGATGAGTTCGTCCGCGTCGCCGAAGAGGGAGCGGGACACGTAGGCCTTGATAGGTCGGACCGTGGCGGGTGAGGTGACCCAGTGCGGGCTGGCGATGCCGCGGGCAGCGAGCTCTCGGGCGCCGCGCCGGGCGATCAGCCGGTGCCGAGCGGACACCCCGATGGTGGAGACCCCGGTGAGCAGGGCCAGGGCAGCCGGGGTGGCGGCACGGCGAGCGTAGTCGAGCAGGCCCTCGCCGATGATGAGGTCCGGGTCGATGTCCCGGGTCCGCATTTCCTGCCAGGTGCTCAGTAGCTCACTGACAGTGATCTCTGCATCAAGGGGATGACGTACCGTCAGCAGCGCCCGGGCGCCGCGGAGGAGTTCCGCGAACACCTCGTCGGGCGGTGGAACGGCAGCAGAGCGGGAGGAAGAGGGCGGATTCGACACTCAACGAGGGTATGACAAGGACAGGGAAAGGGCTGGGAATGGTTTCGGCCTAGTCGCGTGGTATCAGCAGAGCGCGGGAGGTCCGATCAGGATCAATCTAGCAGGCCGGTATCGGCAGCGGATGGGGACGCGGACGGAGGTGCGGATTCGACGAGGGCACGCAGGTGCTCTCGAGCGACGCGTTCGACCAGGCTGGGCGTGGCCTCGAACCCGAGGTGCCGGGCGCAGTGCCAGGTGTCGGTGACACAGCGTTCCACCGAGCGGTGCGGCAGGGTGTGGAATTCGTTACGTAGTCGGGCTGTGACGTGCTGCATGTCCGTGTGCTGGTCGATCCTGAGCATTCACGCCCCCTCGTGACGTCGGCGGAAACGGTGGCCGATTCCATTCCACAACGTCGGAGCAGCCTGTCAAGCCCTCCTGCCTGGACCTTGCCCAAGTTTGGGGTGATTTGGGAAGTTTGTTGCGCTATATCTGTTATGCGGGGATTGACCGCTGGAAATCCGACACTCAGCTCACCGGAGCTGTGACGTTCCGTGGGGGCGGAGGGAAAAGCGGGGACTCGAGGGGGACCCGGGAAGCGTGGGGGAGAAGAACCCTAAACCTTATTTCGGTCAGCGCTGCTTCGCAAAGCTGCGGCGAAAGCCAAAGGTCTACCACGGAGAACAGCGGGGTTTCCCTAAAAAGGACGACCGAAACGGCGAGATCCTCCGGATATCATTAGGGTAACGTATATTGTTTACTCTCCGCTATTGTCGCGGGCTGCGCCCTTTGGCTAGACCGGGGGATCAAACCGTCGTGTCCTATGCTGAGGCGGTGCGGTGACAGGCGAAATTGCGGTGAGGTACGGTTTCCAGAACTGGGGTTTCCTGTTTTTCCGGCGGACCGTGCGGGGAGGGAGTGGTCGCTGTGGGCACCGTTCGCGGTCCCGCCCGACGGGACATACCCCCTATTCTCAATAGGGATGGCCGAGCACCGTACCAGCCGCTTCCCGCAGCCCTCAGATCTATTCTGATCACGGGGAAAGGGTCCCGGAGGTGTCACCGATGAGCACCGAGACGTCCGTCCCGTTTCTCCGAGTTTCCCCTATGCACCCCGTTGACTCCGCACTCCTGGACACGCTTCTCAAAGAGGCGCCCATCGGTTTCGCCTTCTTCACCCCGGACTTTTGCTTCCAGCGCGTCAACCGTACCCTGGCCACTATTTACGGGCGGTCGGCCGACGAATGCTACGGCCGCACGCCGGACGACGTCCTTCCTCCGCCGGACGCTGCAGAGCACAAGCGGGCCCTTTCCGCGGTGCTGGCTGGTGAATCAGTGGTCTACAGCGACCACCATCTCATCGGTGGCACCCCCAGAAACCCCGACGAGGAACGCCACTGGGCGCTGTCCTGGTTCCCCGCCTACGACGAGGGGAAGATCACCGGGGTGGCGCTGATCGCGGTCGACATCAGCGAACGCCATAAGGCGGAGTTGGCGCTACGGCGCAGCGAAGAGCGCTACCGCGCCCTGATGCAGGCGAGCAACCAGATTGTCTGGGCCGCCGCCCGCGACGGCCGAGTCGACGAAGACTGTCCGGAATGGCGCGCCCTCACCGGCCAGTCGGTAGAGGAGTACCTCGCCGAAGGCTGGCTGGCCGCGGTACACCCCGACGACCGCGAGCGCGTCCAGCTCGCATGGGAAGACGCCGTTGAAGACGGGACGGTCTTCGAAGAGAACTTCCGGGTCCGCCACCACAGCGGCGAGTACCGGCACTACCGCACTCGCGCAGTCCCCCTGACCCGCGACAACCAGGTCGTGGAGTGGGTCGGCACGCACGTCGACGTCACCGCCACCGATGAGGTGCGGCAGCTCCTCACCCAGCAGCTGCAGAAGGCGGCGATGCGGACGGCCCGGTTGCAGAAGGCCACAGCCGACCTCGCCGAGGCGCTCACCGTCGATCAAGTGGTCAACGTGATGACCGAGATCGGCAGTTCCGCGGTCGGGGTGTACCGCACCGCGGTGGCCCAGCTCACCCCGGAACGGCTCAAACTGCAGCTTCTCAACGACGACGGCATCCCGGACGTGCCCGGAGCGCCGCCCCGCGAGATGCGGCTCGAAGACCTCAGCATGATGACCCTGGCGGTCCGCGAAAGCCGCACCATCATCGCGGGGTCGCCGGAGGCGCTGCGGGAGGTCATGAAAGACCACGAGAACACGCTCACCTACCTGGAGCACACCGACGAGCGGGCCTGGATCGCCCTGCCCATGATGAGCGCGGGCCGCCCGATCGGCGCGCTGCGCTTCTCTTTCCGGGAGCCCCGGGAGATCTCCGAAGAGGAACGGACGTTCCTGGAAGCGCTTGCGGGGCAGTGCGCGCTGGCCTTGGAACGCGCCGCCCTGTATGAGCGGGAGCACAACACGGCCGAGGCCCTGCAGAAGAGCCTGCTCCCCGAAGAACTCCCCGAAGTACGCGGAATCCGGTTGGGGAAGCTCTACAACCCCGGAACCAAATACGTGCAGGTGGGTGGGGACTGGTACGACGCGTTCCGGCTGACCGACGGCCGGGTGGCCGGCGTGCTCGGCGACGTCATGGGCAAAGGGATCAAAGCGGCGACAGGGATGAGCCGGGTGCGTAATGCGCTGCGCGCCTTGGCGTTCAGCATGCCCGAGCCCGCGGACGTCCTCACCGGTCTCGACAACCTGTTCGCCGCGACTGAGAGCAACGATCAGATTACAACTCTGATCTACTTCGTGCTGGACCCGGAAAGCGGCCACGGTACCCTCGCCAACGCCGGGCACCTGCCCCCGCTACTGATCCCAGAAGAAGGGGAGCCTCGGCTCCTGGAAACCGAGCCGTCGACCCCGCTCGGTATTCCTTTGCCGAGAGAACAGCACAAATTTTTTGTCCCACCCGGTAACACCATGGTCCTCTACTCCGATGGACTAGTAGAGAACCGCAAGCGTGCTGCAGGAGCGGGTCTCGAAGAACTCGTCACCGCAGCTTCCCGAGCACCGGCGGAGGTGGTGGGCGATCCACAGAAAATCCTGAAGTACCTTGTGGAAAGGATGCTTGCGGGGCATGACCAGGATGATGACGTAACCTTGCTTGCCGTCCACGTCCCCGCAACGTGAGATCGGGTCGCGCGAGCAGCCAGCGGCGAACTACCCGTCCGCCCGCCTAAGGTGGGAGCAAAAGATCCACAAGTAGTCCCCGCGTCAAGCGGGGTTGATCCGAACCCGACCACCGGACCTTTCAACCGCGTACCAGCCAGGTCCGCGGTGGAAAGAATCTTACTTGGCTGATGTGTCGAAACGCTAGAGAAGGCACAGCGGCCCAGTACTACGGTGGGCCTCCCGCGAGTGGGGGAATCGGGACCGAGCCGGGAGCTGGACACCGTCCCCCCGACTCACCGGATCGTCGAGTCCAACAGTCTCGCCACACGTCCGTTCGAGAGGTGTTTGTGTCACCTGCCAGTTCGACCCGCTCTAAGCAGCAGCCGGAGGCGCTGCAAGAGCCAGTCATCCAGCAGCTGATCGAGCGTGGGCGGTCCCAGGGGTACCTTGAGCCCGAGGACGTGCGCCGTGCCTTTGAAGAGGCCGAGATCCCGATGTCGCAGGCTCAGGCTGTGCTCCGCACCCTGACCAAAGAAGGCGTCACCCTCATCGTGAACGCGGCTGAGTCCGCACCGCCTCGACGCAAGTCCACCCGGCGTAAGACAACCTCCGCCTCTCGGGCGGCGGCTCAAACCAGCACCACTCGGGCCAAACGCACGGCGGCAGCCCAAGAGAAGCCCGAGGCCGCGACTGCCGTGAAGAAGAGCACGGAAGACGCGGAGGAGACCACCACAGCGTCCAAGAAACGCACGACCAAGGCCGCCAGCACGAAATCCAAGACGACCGCCAAGCGCAGCACGGCCAAGAAGACCACGACCAAGTCGACCACGAAGAAGACCGCCAAGACCGCGACCAAGAAGAAGACGGCTGCGACAGCGGCCACCCCCGCGGTCGAAGAGGAGCTCGGCTTGGAGGCGACCGACCTCCTCGAGGACAACTTCGAGGAGACCGGCGCCGACCTGGAACTGGTGGACGACACCGACGACGAGGTCGTCGAGCTTGAGGAGACCACTCCGGCGAAGCGGAGCCGGGACCTCCCCGAGAAAGCGGACGCCGACGACGATGACTCCTTCGTCCTCTACGACGACGACGATGACGCGCCGGCAGCGCAGGTCGTCGCGGCGGGAGCAACCGCTGACCCGGTGAAGGACTACCTCAAGCAGATCGGCAAGGTTCCCCTCCTCAACGCGGAGCAGGAGGTGGAGCTCGCCAAGCGGATCGAGGCCGGTCTGTTCGCTGAGGAGAAGCTCTCCAAGAAGGGCCACGAGCTCACCCCGGAGGAACGGGAGGAGCTGGAGTGGATCGCTGAAGACGGCAAGCGCGCCAAGAAGCACCTGCTGGAGGCGAACCTGCGCCTGGTGGTGTCCTTGGCCAAGCGCTACACCGGCCGCGGCATGCTCTTCCTCGACCTGATCCAGGAAGGCAACCTCGGCCTCATCCGGGCGGTCGAGAAGTTCGACTACACCAAGGGCTACAAGTTCTCCACCTACGCAACCTGGTGGATCCGGCAGGCCATTACCCGCGCGATGGCCGACCAGGCCCGGACGATCCGTATCCCGGTGCACATGGTGGAGGTCATCAACAAGCTTGCCCGGGTCCAGCGCCAGATGCTGCAGGACCTGGGACGCGAACCGACTCCGGAGGAGCTCGCCAAGGAGCTCGACATGACCCCGGAGAAAGTTGTCGAAGTCCAGAAGTACGGGCGCGAGCCGATTTCCTTGCACACCCCGCTCGGCGAGGACGGCGACAGCGAGTTCGGCGACCTGATCGAGGACTCCGAGGCGATCCAGCCGGGCGAGGCGGTCAGCTTCACCCTGCTGCAGGAGCAGCTGCACTCGGTGCTCGACACCCTGTCCGAGCGGGAAGCAGGCGTGGTGTCGATGCGCTTCGGGCTCACCGACGGCCAGCCCAAGACTTTGGACGAGATCGGCAAGGTCTACGGCGTGACCCGGGAGCGGATCCGCCAGATCGAGTCCAAGACCATGTCCAAGCTGCGCCACCCGTCCCGTTCCCAGGTGCTGCGCGACTACTTGGACTAACTCCACGTGGGGCCTGGGCCGGTCCCTCGACAGAGGTGGCCGGCCCACTCGCATAGACGGACTCCGGCGGCCCGTTCAATGGTGTGGCGAATCCGGAGAACGGAGCCGTCGGAGGCTGCCTCATGATCCCCTGCACCGGACAGCTCCGATCATGCCGCTGCCCGAGTATGGGGAAGATAAAAATCTGAGACCTCTTCGTGATCTCTGCTGCTGGCGGGGCGCTGACCTTCACGAACACCGAGCAGTAGCCAGTCACGGCCCCCTTTTCCCCGAGGGCGGGACCGTGCGGCACTATTCTCGACTCCTATGGGAGCTTTCGGACAGGATGCGCAGTCTGTAGCGGGTGGCGCATCATCCCCCGCGAACGTGGTGGTCGGCCGCTGCTGGGACAACATGGTCCTGGATGCCGGGGTCGAAGCCGTGGAGGAAGGGCATCTCGCAGCCGGGACAGCCCTGCTCCGAGAGTCGCGCAACAACCCTGAACTGCGTGCCCTGTACGTGGACGCCCTCAGCAGCGCCGCGGTGGGCCGCAGCGCGCAGATCCACGCCCTGCTCTCCCCGGACACCGAGGAGCACGACGCCGCGGACATCCTGCTCTGGCTGGGCCGCACCCTCATCGACGAAGCCTGGCGGATCCGCGGCGACGGTGTGGCGAGCACAGTCAGCCGGGAGCGGTTCAAACTGTTCTTCGCCACCCTTGCCCAGGCCCGCGACCCGCTGCTGGCCGCAGCCGAGATCAACCCGGATGACCCCGTGCCCTGGTCCTGCCTCCAGTGGTTCGCCCTGGGCATGCAACTGGACCGGGAGGAAAAGGACTACATCTGGCAGCGGGTCATCGAACGCTGCCCCACACTCTTCCCCGCGCACTGGGCGCGCATCCAAGTCCTGGCTCCCAAGTGGGGCGGCAACATCGAAGAGATGATGGAGTTTGCCCGCGGGTCCGTGGATCTTGCCCCCGAAGGCAACCCGCTGACCGCGATGATCGCGCTGGCCCACGAGGAACGGTTCAGCCAGTGCATCAGAGACCTGGCCCACCGCAAGCGGTTCCTCTCCGCGCTGCGCGTGTTCCTCACCTACTACGACGAGGACGTGACCGCGGAACTCCAGGCTGCGGCCGCTAAATGGTGCACCCGGCCTGTTCCGCACCCGCGCGACCTGGAAGCCCACCACCTCTTCGGCTGGTCCTTCTACCAGACCTCGGCCCGCGACCACGCGCGCTGGCACCTCTACCAGGTGGGCAACCGCCTACACCGGGCCATGTGGCGCACCCCCGAAGAGTTCGTCCGGGTCTTGCGGAAACTCGGCCTCGCCTGACCGGTGGCCCGCGTTCACCCCCAGGAGAGCAGGGCTGCAACGACGCACCCGGTCAGCGTCCCCAAGAGCAGCCCGCGGCCCAGCGCCTGAGCGCTCCGCGGCCGCTTGCCGAAGGCCAGCAGCGGTCCTAAGACCAGCAGGACGACCAGGGCCAGCCACCGCAGCGGATGGTCCATGACATCACTGGTGCGGAGCACGGCCGCCGGGACAGCGAACACCATGACCCCCAGCCCGAGCAGCACGGACAGCACCGCGGTGGCACGGGAGGCGCGTCGCGGGGGACGGGGCGCCGCACCAGATGGATCCTGCCGGGTGTACGGGTTGGGCGGGGGCGGGATGTTCGGGTTGTAGGGAGTGACCGACGACACAGGAAGCACCACCTGACAGCACGGAGGGAACCGGGAAGCGATTCAGCCGGACACGATGACGTTCAGCGTCTGCGGTCCACCGCCCCGCGCGGGAGACGTCAGCTCCACCTGGTAGCCGAGGTCAGCGAGCAGGATCGCCAGCTCCCCGGGGGTCTGCGGGGTCTCCTGCGCGGTCAGCAGGGAATGCGCCACCGCACCCCGGACTGCTTTGGCTTGATGACTGACTACCGAGCGGCGGGGAACACCGTCCACGACAGTCTGCCGCAGCACGCGAACGGCGACAGTGTGTTCCGCGATTTCCGGGCCGGGCCGGAAAGCGGCCGCGTAGGCGGTCGACCGGCAGTCCACCACCAGACGGCCGCGGGCCACGGCCGTCAGCGTCTCGGTGAGGTGGGCCCGCCAGAACGCTCCCAGCGGTCCGAGCGGAGGCAGTGAGACTCCCATGGACAGTCGGTACGGCGGAACCGTGTCGGATGGCCGCAGTACTCCCCACAGCGCGGAGAAGATCAGCACTGACGTGTCGACGCGGGCGGCCGCCGGTCCCGCGAGCAGCTCCCCAAGCCGCAGCCGGTCATAGAGGACCCCGGTGTACAGGTCGGCGGCGCGCAAGGTCGCTGCCGTGCGGAGTTCCCGGTTGCGGGGGAGGGCCTCGGCCTGCCGCGAAGACAAGCCGAGCACGGTACGTGCCTCGGCAAGAGGACGCGCGGAGACTTCTTCCAGGGCGGTCAGCACCGACTCCCGGGCAGGCGTGAGCTCGGGCAGGCTCAGGGAGTCCAGGGAGAGCGGGGGACCATCTCCCGGAAATGCTTTGCCTTCAGACGGGGGAAGCAGGATGAGCATGAGGCCTTCGAAAGCTTGGAAGCACAGCAACCCGGCAAATCGTACCAAGCGATACCGAAGAGGGTCCCGAGAGTACGCACAGTGAACACTGAAGGGCAGATGGTCGCGCCGGTCCTGCGCACCCGCGGGAACCCTGGGCACCCGGCGCTGGGGCGCAGCAGCGCACGGCGCGCCTGGCCACGGTATGCAGAGGACCGGGAAGGGCGGCGCTTCCGCCAGGCCACAGGCTTCCCTCCCCGTCCAGCAGCGGTGCCCCGGTCTCTCTGCCGTGGCACCCGTGGGCGCGGGAACCGTGCTCACTCCGACGCGGGTGCGGCCGCGGCACGCGCCCTGCCCCTGCCCGAATACACCTCGGCGGCGACCCTCGCAGAGGATCGCCGCCGGGCGTCTTCAGGTGAGGGGCTAGCGCTCTCCAGCACGGTTCTTCGGAGAGAGCAGACGGTCGGTTTCGTCGTGGATTTCCATGGCGACCTTACGAATAGACTCGCCGTGCTGGCGCATGTGGTGGGCGCAGAACAGCAGCTCCCCGCCGGAGTTGAGCACCACTCGGACATACGCCTGGGCGCCGCAGCGGTCACAGCGGTCAGAAGCTGTCAGCGGCCTGGTGGGGGCAAGAGTTCCAGTCACTTCGCCTTCCTCAATCTCTCGGCGCTAGTCACTCGGGACAACATCTAACCGGACGAAGAGCTTCCCGACCAGCCCTTCTGTACGCCGACAGCGGAATCGGCCCGGTTCGTGGCCTACCTCTCATCCTGGTGCGTCTCGGATTGTCTGAACGGAGTCTTACCCTGCGACACGTGGGGTTATCCCAGTAGCTCGGAATGCGGACTACGGCTGCTGCGGCTACCCTCAAACCGAACTCGGTGCTGCTGTACCGCAGAGCGAGACAGCGCACGGGCGGCCGCATGCCCGCCCCAGCAACACCCCGCCCGTACCACCGGGTACGGTCCATTCGCACATCCCAGACACTGCAGGAGAGTCCCCGTGACCGCCGCCCTCACTACTGACTTCCACGACCCCGAGGAATACTCGGCTCGACACCTGTCGGTCTTGGAAGGCCTCGAGGCGGTCCGTAAACGGCCGGGCATGTACATCGGCTCCACGGACAGCCGGGGCCTCACCCACTGCATGTGGGAGATCATCGACAACTCCGTTGACGAAGCTCTCGCGGGCTACTGCACCCGCATCGAGGTCGTGCTGCACGCGGACGGCTCAGTCGAAGTACGGGACAACGGGCGCGGTATTCCGGTCGACATCGAACCCAGCAGCGGACTGAGCGGCGTGGAACTGGTGATGACCAAACTGCACGCCGGAGGCAAGTTCGGTTCCGGTTCCTACACCGCCTCCGGTGGCCTGCACGGTGTGGGCGCCTCCGTGGTGAACGCGCTCTCCGCGCGGCTGGATGTCGAAGTGGACCGCGGGGGCCACACCTACGCGATGAGCTTCCGGCGTGGCATCCCCGGGGTGTTCGACATGGACGGCCCCGATGCCGGGTTCACTCCCCGTTCCGGCCTGGAGAAGATCCGGAAGATTCCCGCGAAAGTCACCGGGACCCGCGTGCGGTTCTGGGCCGACCGGCAGATCTTCCTCAAAGATGCCGAAATATCCCGGGAAGCCCTCGTGGAACGGGCCCGGCAGACCGCTTTCCTCGTCCCAGGCTTGAGCATCGCGATCCGCGACGAGCGCACCGAAGGCGAGGAGCCCTACGAGGAGGAGTTCCGCTTCGACGGCGGTATCGGGGAGTTCTGCGATTACCTGGCCCCCGACACGGCGGTGAGCCCGCTGCTGCGGATCGAAGGCAGCGGCACCTTCACCGAGACCGTGCCGGTCCTCGACGACCAGGGGCACATGGTCCCCACCGATGTGGAGCGGCGCCTCGACGTGGACATCGCGCTGCGCTGGGGCACCGGCTACGACACGGTCGTGCGTTCCTTCGTGAACGTCATCGCCACGCCTAAAGGCGGCACGCACGTCTCCGGTTTCGAACGCGCTCTCGTCCGTGTCATCAACGACCAGTTGCGTGCCACCAAACTCCTCAAAGCCAACGACGAGCCGGTCACCAAGGAGGACGTCCTCGAAGGGCTCACCGCCGTGGTGACGGTGCGCCTGCCGGAGCCGCAGTTCGAAGGGCAGACCAAGGAGGTCCTCGGCACCTCCGCGGCCAGCCGCATCGTTTCCCAGATCGTCAGCCAGCACATGCGTGCCTTCCTGACCTCCACCAAGCGGGCGGAGAAGCAGCAGGCCCGCACTGTGCTGGAGAAGATCGTTAACGCCGCCAAGGCGCGCCTGGCTGCCCGCCAGCAGCGGGAGACCCAGCGGCGCAAGAACGCCCTGGAGAATTCGGCGCTGCCCGCCAAGCTGGTGGACTGCCGCAGCGAAGGGCTGGAACGCAGCGAACTCTTCATCGTGGAGGGCGACTCGGCGCTGGGCACCGCCAAACTCGCCCGGGACTCCGAGTTCCAGGCGCTGCTGCCCATCCGAGGCAAGATCCTCAACGTGCAGAAAGCGTCCGTGGCGGACATGCTCAAGAACGCGGAATGCGCCGCGATCATCCAGGTCATCGGCGCTGGCTCCGGGCGCACCTTCGACTTGGACGCCGCCCGGTACGGCCGGGTCATCCTCATGGCCGACGCCGACGTGGACGGGGCGCACATCCGCTGCCTCCTGCTGACGCTGTTCTACCGCTACATGCGTCCCATGCTGGAAGCAGGCCGGGTGTTTGCCGCGGTGCCGCCGCTGCACCGCATTGAGCTGACCAATGTGCGCCGGAAGCGCGGGGCCCGCCCCGAGGACCGTTACATCTACACCTACTCTGACGCTGAACTGCACCAGAAACTGGCGGAGCTGGCAGCGAAAGGCATCACCTGGAAGGAGCCCGTCCAGCGGTACAAGGGCCTCGGGGAGATGGACGCCGACCAGTTGGCGGAGACCACGATGGACCCGCGCTACCGCACCCTGCGGCGCATCCGCCTTAAAGACGCCGCGGAAGCGGAGGCGATGTTCGAACTTCTCATGGGCAACGAAGTGGCACCACGCCGCGCGTTCATCGCCCAGGGGGCCCGCGAACTCGACCCCACGCGTATCGACACGTGAGCGCCGCGCGGTTGAAGGCCGTGCCAGCCGGGGCCCGGCCCGCCCCAGGCTGTCCGGAACAGGGGGTTAGTCGAGGGAGCCGCCGGACATGATCGCGTGCATTCTGCGGTGGGGGGCCGCTTCGTCAGCTCGGTTCTGCCGTTCCAAGGTGCGGGCCAGGGCAATGTGCGCCCACGCGTCGCACGGGTCCAGTTCGATGATCTTGCGGAAGACCTCTTCGGCCTTGGCGAGCTGAGCCGAGTGGAAGTAGGAGCGTCCCAAGAGTTCCAGGACCGTCCGGTTGCGGGGTTCTTCCTCCGCAAGCGGGGCCAGGACACGGGCCGCACCGATCGGATCGCCGAGGTCGAAGTGTTGTCTGCCGCGTCGGTAGGTTTCGTAATTGCTTTCTGCCATAGCACTCCTTTCCTCGGGAGGCACAACGGTGCTCCTCACAGAGGAATTCCCTGCGGCTACCGACGCGACACTCTCCTCACATCACATATCCACCGGGGTCACCCGGCCGGTGTCGACGTCGTAGATGGCACCCATGACCGGCAGGTCAGGGGGGAGCAGCGGGTGGTGCCGGATCCGCTCCACATCACGGTGGAGGGCACCGATCTGGTCGCTGTCGGTGTGGAATTCAAGACTGCGGGTGTCGACGCCGTAGCGCGCGGCAATCGTGTCGTGGACTTCCTCGTCACCGGAGACCGACGCCATCTTGCACCCGGTGTGCGGGAGCACGATGACCCGGTTCACCCCCAGCAGGTACACCGCGAGGACGAGGGTCCGCAGGGTGTCGTCGGTGACCCGGGCCCCCGCGTTCCGCAGGATCTTGGCGTCCCCAGGCTTGAGCCCCAGCATCTCCAAAGGTTCGATCCGCGAGTCCATGCAGGTCACTAAGGCCAGCCCGCGGGCGGCCACCGGCTGCAGGCCCGCCAGTGTGAAAGTACGGACATAGTCCTCGTTCGCAGCGAGGACATCGTCGAAGACACCGCTCACAGTCGCCTCCCCGGCGATAGCAATTGTTCCTCATGCCATGCCTGGCTCGGATAAGGCCGTGCGATCCACGCGCACGGCCTTATCCGAGCACTGGGCAGTGGAGTCCCGGCGCACCGGGAACCATCAGCCTTGGAAGAGTGAAGCCACCACGGTCCCGGTGTCAACCTGGCCGGTGCCCACTGCGGCGATGGGGCGGGGCAGTGCCTCCCCGGAACCGTCCCGCCGCTCCACCGGGTCGGGGAGCCGCACGGGACCGCCGTCTTCACGGAACGCCCGGGCCGGGGAACGCCCCACCCAGCCGAACAGCAGTATGTCTTCCCCCTTGAGGAAGCGTTGGCACCGCACCCCCCCAGTGGCGCGCCCTTTAGCGGGAAACGCGGTGAAGGGGGTCACTTTCGCGGTTCCCGGCTGGGAGTCCGGGCCGGTGCTGCTCCCCGCGACGGTGACGACCACCGCGTCCTCGGGCGACAGCACCGCGCCGAACCACACCGCGTGCGCTCCTTCCGCGAGCCGGATGCCGGTCACCCCGCCCGCGCCCCGCCCTTGCGGGCGGACGGTTGTGGCCGAGAAGCGGAGCAGTTGGGCGTTGGAGGTGATGAACACCAGGTCTTCTTCCCCCGTGACCAGGGGGGTGGCCCCCACCAGCCGGTCGCCGGGACGCAGCGCGATGATCTCGAAGTCGTCCTTCTGCTGCGGATAGTCGCCGCCGACCCGTTTGACGATGCCGCTTCGGGTACCGACGACCAGGCCGGGTCCGTCACTGTCGAGGGAGGTCAAGGCGATCACCCGCTCGTCGGCGTCGAGTTCCACGAACTCGGTGACAGGAACCCCGGACGAGATCGCTGGATTCTCGTCGGCCTTGTCTGGGAGTTCGGGGAGCTCCAGCACGGGAACGCGGATCACCCGGCCCAGGTCGGTGACGAGCCCGACTTCGCCGCGCACCGTGGCCCGCACATTGGACGCCATGGCGTCGTTGCGGGTCCGCGGCCCCTCGAACATCGGCGGCAACTGCTGCCCCGACGTGCGTCCGATCAGGCCGCTGGTGCTCAGCAGCACGTGGCACGGGTCGTCGCCGACCTCCAGCGGCATCGCCGAGGTGCGGACTTCTCCCGTGCTTTCCCGCAGCACGGTGCGGCGCGGTGTAGCGAACTCCTTGGCCACTGCCGCCAGCTCCTTGGAGACGAGCCGGCGGAGCTTCTTGTCGGACTCCAGGATCGCGGTCAGCTCCGCGATCTCAGCAGTGAGCGTGTCGCGCTCCTGCTCCAGTTCCTGCTTGTCGTACCGGGTGAGCCGCCGCAGCGGCGTGTCGAGAATGTAGCGGGCCTGCGTGTCGGACAGGTCGAAGGTGTCCATGAGGCGCTGCCGGGCCTGGGTGGAGTCGTCGGAGTCGCGGATGACCGCGATGACCTGGTCGATGTCGGCCAGAGCCACCAGCAGGCCGGTCACCAGGTGGAGGCGCTCTTCGCGTTTGGCGCGCCGGTGCTCGCACCGGCGGCGCACCACCTCGAGCCGGTGGTCGACGTAGACCTGCAGCAGGTCACGCAGTCCGAGCGTCCGTGGCTCGCCGTCCACCAGGGCCACATTGTTGATGCCGAAGGTTTCCTCCATCGGCGTGAGCCGGTAGAGCTCTTCGAGGACAGCCTCCGGGTTGAAGCCGTTCTTCAGCTCGATGACGAGACGCAGGCCCTGGTTGCGGTCGGTGAGGTCTTTCAGGTCCGAGATGCCCTGCAGTTTCTTGGCCTGCACCAGCTCCTTAATGCGGCTGATGACCTTCTCCGGGCCGACGTTGTAGGGCAGCTCGGTGACAACCAGGCCGGTGCGGCGCGGGGTCAGCTTCTCGATGGAGACGGTGGCGCGGATCCGGAAGGTGCCGCGGCCTTTTGTGTAGGCGTCCCGGATCCCGTCCAACCCGGTGATGGTCCCCCCGGTGGGCAGGTCAGGGCCGGGGATGAACTCCATGAGTTCTTCGAGGGTGGCGTCAGGGTGGGCGAGGAGGTGCCGGGCCGCCGCGATCACTTCGCCGAGGTTGTGCGGGGCCATGTTGGTCGCCATGCCCACCGCGATCCCGGAAGCGCCGTTGACCAGCAGGTTCGGGAACGCTGCGGGGAGGACTTCCGGTTCGGTCTCCTGACCGTCGTAGTTGGGGCGGAAGTCCACCACGTTCTCGTCGATGGACTCCACCATCAGCATGGCGGCGCGGGTCAGGCGGGCTTCGGTGTACCGCATCGCCGCGGGTGCGTCGTCGCCGCCGAGGGAACCGAAGTTCCCGTGTCCGTCGACCAGCGGGACCCGCATAGCGAAGGGCTGGCTGAGCCGCACCAGCGCGTCGTAGATGGCGCTGTCGCCGTGGGGGTGCAGCTTACCCATGACTTCGCCGACGACACGCGCGCATTTGACGTGTCCGCGGTCGGGGCGCAGTCCCATTTCGCTCATCTGGTAGAGGATGCGCCGCTGGACCGGTTTGAGGCCGTCGCGGGCGTCGGGAAGTGCGCGCTGGTAGATGACCGAGTAGGCGTACTCGAGGAAACTGCCGCGCATTTCCTCGGAGACGTCGACGTCGATGATCTTCTCGGTGAGTTCTTCGGGAGGCGGGGACGTTGTACGGGCCATGTTGGCCATTGTGACCGGTGTATACGACCGCTTCGAACGGGAGAGCAGTTCTTTTGCCCCTGGTACGGCCTGGGGCCGGCAGCCTGGCACCCTCCCCTGGCGCAGGAGTACCCTGGAGGGCAGGCCGTCAGCAGGGGAGTGCGGGCAGGCAACAGCCGGGAAGCGCGCCGGTCTGCCTGGCGGGCGCCTGCGTCCCGGAGAGGGTTGCGCGGGAAGACCCGCGGTGGGGGAGTGGCCGGGCTCACCGTCGGCGGTGGCGAACCCGACCACTACCGGGGGTACTCGGGAGGAGCCGGCTGCTGCGTCACCCGGTCGCCAACTGCCCCGGCGGGACGGTGAGCGTCGTGCCGTCGGAGAAGGTCACGGTGAGCGGCTGGCCAGTGGGGTTGAACGCCACGTAGGTCCGCCTGTCTCCGTCGCGGAATACGGCGTAGTGGGGCGTGTCAGCGGTCACTGACGTGTCGACCGTGCCGAACTCGGCGAGCGTGGAGAGCCACTGGTACGTGTGGGCCTTGGAGGAACCCGATTCCGGTTCGTAGGACTGCCACTGCGCTTCGAACGCGGCCAGCGCCGCATCCGGATCGGACAGCGCCTGGTGGGCCCAGTGGATGTCGCGCCACACTTGCGGCTGACGGCCGAGCCGTGTGACCAGGGACTGGTGCATGGCTGCCGCGTGCTCAGGGTCGTGGCCCAGGTAGAGCGAGCCCGCGGTGATCGGCAGGTAGTTGATCCCGTAGAGCTCTTCGGGGGTGCCGTCCCACCAGATGCGGTGGTCACCGCCGTCGCTCCACACCATGCCGACGACGTCGTGGGAGTAGCCGGCGGGGAAAGCGTCCCCGTCTGCATTCTGCCAGTACCGGCGCATCGCCGAGGCCTGCGTGGTGTGCAGGTACACGCCCAGGTCGCGCAGCTCCTCGTCGCCGATGAGGGAGCCCAGCAGGGCAGCGCTGGCCGCAAAGTGCATGGCTTCGGACGAGGACTCCTGGTTGTTGCCGGAGGCGAACCCGGCGTGCCCGGAAGCCCAGCCGTGCCCCGCATAGGGGGAGAAGGACCGCAGCCAGGGGAAGCGTTCGTCGTCGCGGTCGGGGTTGTTGGCGTCTCGCAGCACCGTTGTCACCATCGGCCCCCACCGTTCCTCGCTGATCCAGGACCGGTCGTAGCGGGCGATGGTGGCTGCGGCGGTGATGAAGTAGCCGTAGTGGAAGTCGTGGTCGTTGAGCTCGGTGTTGCTGCCGAAGCTCGCGGGGAAGCCGATCAGCGTGTCCCACTGGTCGTCGTAGTAGAACTGGGCGTTGTCCCCCGGGCCGTCCGCGGTCAGCCAGTCCTCCATCTTGTTTTTCAGGAGGTCGAGCAGGGCGTCGCGTCCCGCGGTGTAGCCGATGGAGTCGGCGATCGGGACGAGCTGGGCGAGCCGTCCCAGGGCCTTGCCGGTCCAGTAGGTGTCGCTGGCGCCCTTCCACGGGTCGGAGGCGTGGAGTTCCGCGTCGATGAGGGCGCGGAGCCGCTGGTGGTCCGCAGAGTCCACTGTGGGCAGGCTGGGCAGGATGCCGTGCGTGGTCAGCTCGGTCGTGAAACGGTCCCCTTCCACGACCCGCATCGGCCCGCGCGGGGAGGCGTAGCTGAGGTCGGTCAGCGCGGTGGTGGTCTCCTTCCACTGGTGCGGGTACAGCGCGAGGAGGGTGCCTTGGGCGGTGCCTTCCCGCGCCTCGGTGGTGACGCGGTAGGTGCTCGTCAGTGTGGCGGATGCGGGGTCGTAGTCGTAGGTCAGCGTGGTCGAGGTGACGAAGGAGTAGGCGTAGGGGGCGTACCTGTCGAAGTCGTCCGGGCTGGGCAGGAGCGCGACCGAGGCGTATCCGGAGCCACCGACGTCGGCGGTGAAGACTGTGTCCGACTCCGACCAGGTCGTCCCGCTGGGGGCGAACAGGGCGTAGTGGTGCCCGTTGACGGTGACGCCGACCGCGTTCCCAGACCGCCGCCACACGGTGGGCGGCGCAGTGAACTCCACGCGGATCGGCCCGCCGGAAACGTCCGCGTAGACGAAGGGGAGGCCCTGGCCGATGGTGGTGCGTAGTTGCCGCGTTCCGTCGGACAGGTCAGCGGTGACAGTCCAGTCGCTGTAGCCGGCGACCTTGGCCGCGGGGGCGTTGAGGCCGTGGATGCCGAGAACGAAGTCGGGGGAGTGGGTGTACTGGTATTTCAGTCCGTCCGCGACGAGCTCCGGGGTGTCGGGGTAGCCGACTTCCAGGCCGTGGGCCTGGGCTTTGAAAGACAGCGGGTGGGCGTAGAGGTTCTCGCCGTACGGGTTGCCGGGGTAGCGCTGGAAGATCAGCGAGGACCACCAGTCGTTGGTGACGACCGGCTGGGTGAAGTCTGCGGTGACTTTCGGGGCCACCGGGGCGCCCGTATGGTCGCTGGGCCCGGAGGCCCCGGGAGGGAGCACGGTGGTGTAGCTGCCGGAGCCTAGTCGGACCTGTGCCGCGGCCGGTGCCGAGGGGAAGGTGAGGAGTGCGCCGCAGAGCAGGGCGGCTGTTGCCGCCGAGGTGGTCGCCCGCCGCCATCGCCTGCGTGAGGCATGGGACATGACGCAGCCTTTCTGATCAGGGGGAGAACAACACACGCAACTGTGAGCAAAACATCACAGAGAGTGTTCTTGTGTATAAGACAAGCGAATGTCACTCTCTGTCAACATTTGATGACGCGTGTGTTATGTGTCTGTTATCCGGGATCGTGTCGGACCACCGTGCTGCCCACAGCCGACTGCCAGCCCTGCTCCCGGCTCGCACGCCCCTAGCTTTGCCCTGCCGTCGCAGCCGACACCGAAAAACCGTCGGCCAGGATCCAGGGACTCTACGGGCAGCTCCGCGACAACCCGCACTCAGCACGCCCGGCAGCGCGTCCGCCCCACCTCACGCGACTTGCACGCACCCACCGTGCAGGAGCGGCACACTCCTCTTCCGCGGCACAGCCTGCCACCACGAAAAAGACGACGACCGGCACCCTCCCGCCGCCCGTGCGGCAGCGAAGCGCTCATCCCGGGCAGCACCCACAGCGCTCGCTAACACCCCGCGGCACACCGTATGCGGACCGCGCCCCACCGCGGCCGCGCTCCAACCCCGCCCGCGCTACCGGGCGGCCCTGCACGCTCAGTCGAGCTCCGGACGGGCCCCCGGCTGGAGCAGGGCACGAGCCGCCAACCGCTGCGCGCTGATCAACGCCTCCTTGGGGTGCTTGCCCGCCAGCCACGCCGGCAGGAAACCGGCAATGAACGCATCGCCAGCACCGATCGCTCCCGGCACAGGCTCCACCGGCTCGGCGGGCACGTGCAGCGTGCCTTCCCGAGCCTTCGACGCCCACAGTGCGCCGTCAGCCCCCAGTTTGATCACGATGTTGGGGTACCAGGCGGTCAGCACTTTCGCCGCCGCGTCGGGATCGTCCCGCCCGGTCAGCACCGCCGCCTGCTCCTGGTTGGCGAACAGCAGCCGGACCCCGTTCGTCCACTCCAGGAACGCTTCGGCCCCGACCCGTTCCAACGGGGCGTGCGAACCGCAGTCCACGGAGATGGACATCCCGCTCTCCTGCGCCAGCCGCAACGCCACCCGGCCCGCGCGGCGCGACCCCTCGTTGAGTAGCGTGTACCCCGACAGGTGCAAGTGCCCGTCCGGGCCGAACAGGTCCCGGGGCAGGTCTTCTGGCTGCAATGCGGCGTTGGCGCCCGGATCGCTGAGCATCGTGCGGTCGCCCCGGTGCGTGATCATCACCACGCAGGTACCGGTAGGCCGCTCCGGGTCCATGACCATGCGCGCGTCGATGCCATACCCCATGAGCTCCATCTCACGGGTCCGCCCCGTGATGTCGGAGCCGCGGCGGCCGATCAGCGCAGTGTCGGTGCCCTCGACCGCCAGCCACGCGGCCACGTTCGCCCCGGAGCCGCCCCCGAAGGTGGCCACTGACGCGGGGGTGTCACTGCCGCGGGCAAGCGGGTAGAAGGCCCGAGCGATGGAATCGGTCATGAGGTCGCCGACTACGACTACTCGCGTCATGAGTCTTATCCTTACCGACCGGGTGGCGCACGTGCTTTTCCTACGCGCTTTGAGACGTTAACAGGTTCAGGACACGGCCCGGGTAACGAATCCGCAGGACTTCCCCCGAAGCAGCCGCTGATCCGCGCCCAGAAAACCCGCCTTCCCGGCGATAATCCCCCAAACTGGGGAGGAAGTCGTCTACTCTCACAATCGTGCAGTCATACCCCAAGCACTGGGAAGCGGATGTGGTGCTGACCGACGGCGGCACCGCGCACATCAGGCCGATCACTCCTGACGATGCCACCCTCCTCCAGGAGTTCCACTCTCGGCTCTCCCCTGAGACGATCTACTACCGGTTCTTCGCTCCCTACCCGAAGCTCTCCTCCCGCGACGTCGAGAGGTTCACCAAGGTCGACTACGAAGACCGGGTAGCCCTGATTGCCACGATCAGCGACGCCATGGTCGCGGTGGTCCGCTACGACAAGGTGGGCCAGGACGAGGCCGAGGTCGCCTTCGTCGTCGAAGACGCCCACCAGGGCCGCGGGCTCGCCTCCGTCATGCTGGAGCACATTGCTGCCGCCGCCCGGGAACGCGGCATCCGCCGCTTCATCGCCGACGTCCTGCCGGAGAACCGGCGGATGATCAACGTGTTCCGGGAAGCCGGCTACACCGCGCAGCAGACCTTCGACGAAGGCGTCATCCGCCTCACCCTCGACCTCGAACCCACCGAGGTCTCCTTGGAAGTCATGCGCGCCCGCGAACAGCGCGCCGAGTCGCGTTCCATCGCCCGCCTGCTGTTCCCCAAGTCCGTCGCGGTGATCGGTGCCAGCCGCACCGCGCACACCATCGGCCAGACCGCGCTGCGCAACCTCCTCAACGGGGACTTCCGGGGACCGGTCTTCCCCGTGCACCCCGAAGCCACAGCGGTTGCGGGGGTCAAGGCATACCCCAGTGTCCTCGACATCCCCGACCCGGTCGACCTCGCCATTGTCGCGGTCCGCGCCGACATGGTCGCGGACGTGGTCGACCAGTGCGCCCGCAAAGGCGTCCACGGACTTGTCGTGGTCAGCTCCGGGTTCGGCGAGACCGGGCCCGAAGGCAAGAAACGGCAGGACGAACTGGTCCGGGCCGCCCGCGCCGCCGGTATGCGTGTCGTGGGCCCCAACTGCCTGGGGGTAGCCAATACCGACCCGAAGGTCTCCCTCAACGCTACGCTCTCCCCCAACCTGCCCCCACGGGGCCGGATCGGCTTCTTCTCCCAGTCCGGTGCCCTGGGCCGGGCCATCCTGGAACGGGTCGCCCAGCGGGGCCTGGGCTTGTCCACCTTCGTGTCCGCGGGCAACCGCGCGGACGTCTCCGGCAACGACCTGCTGCAGTACTGGGAAGAAGACCCGGCCACCGAAGTCGTCCTGCAGTACCTGGAGTCCTTGGGTAACCCCCGCAAGTTCACCCGCCTGGCGCGCCGCCTGGCCCGCCGGAAGCCCGTAGTCGTCGTCCGCAGCGGCGGCTCCGTCCGCGGCGTGCCGCGAGGACACGCCGCAGGCACCCTCTCCCTGCCCGACTACGCGGTGACCTCCCTATTCGAACAGTCCGGCGTGGTCCGGGTCGAGGACATCACCCAGATGTTCGACGTCGCGCAACTGTTCGCCTACCAGCCGCTGCCGAAAGGCCCCCGGGTCGGCATCATCGGCAACTCCGCGGCCTTGGAGCTGCTGGTCAAGGACGCCTGTGTCCGTGCCGGACTGCACCCCCTCGAACCCGTAGACCTCGGCCCCAACGCCACCGAGCGCGACTTCGCGGAAGCGCTGGACGCGGCCCTCGCCGACGACGGAGTGCACTCCCTGGTCGTGGTCTTCATCCCGGCCCTGGCCCCCATCTCCAGCGGCGTGGCCGAAGTCATGCGAGAGCGCTCGGCGCGGGCCACGAAACCCATCGTCACCGCCTACCTGGGCCATCAGGGTGTTCCGGAAGAGCTCCGCCTGGTCGGGGAAGGCGGGGAGACCCTCCGCGGCTCTGTGCCCTCCTACCCGGCCCCGGAAGACGCGGTCCGCGCCCTGGCACACGCCACCCGCTACGCCCTGTGGCGGCAGCGCTCCCACGGACGCCACCCCGAGCTCGCCGACATCGACACGGCCCGGGCCCGTGCCGTGATCACCCGTTCCCTCGCCGAAGCGAAAAAAGCCGGCACCGCCGACCACTCGGTCTGGTTCACGAGCGAACCCGTGCTCAGCGACGAAGGAGCGCTCCCCCCGGAGACCGCCCGGGAACTGCTCGGCTGCTACGGCATCCCTGTCGAGCCGTACATTCCGGTGCACTCCGCAGACGAGGCAGCCGCCGCAGCGGAACAGCTCGGCTATCCGGTCGTAGTCAAAGCCAACTCCCCGGACCTGCGGCTCCGCGCCGGCGGACGCGGTATCCGCCTGGAGCTGCTCTCCGCCGAGGACGTGCGCACTTCCTTCACGTCGCTCCACGAACGGCTCGGCGACGAGGCGATGCTCGTCGTGCAGCGGATGGTCACCCCCGGCGTGCCCACGCTCATCCGCGCGGGAGAAAACCCCTCCTTCGGCCCGGTGATCGCTTTCGGGCTCGCCGATGTCACCGCCGAACTCCTCGACGACCGCGCCTACCGGCTCGCGCCGCTCACCGACGCCGAGGCCGCCGACCTGGTCCGCGCGGTCCGCTCCTCCCCGCTGCTGTTCGGCCTGCCCGCGGGCACCTCGTCACTCGCCGACCAGCCCGACGTGGAAGCCTTGGAAGAGGTGCTGGTCCGCGTCTCCCGCATGGTTGATGCGCTCCCCGACGTCGCCTACGTCGAACTCGACCCGGTCATCGTCAACTCCACCGGAGCCCACGTCATGGGGGCGCGAGTGTGGCTGCGGGAAGCCCCCGAGGTGCGGCCCGACTCTGGACCGCGGCGCCTGCGCGTGCCGTTTTAACCCGGGACGCGTCCCGCTCCAGTGGCTGGGGCCGCCGATCAGGCTCAGGCGTCGGCGGGGACGCTCCGGAGGAATCGGCCCTGGCGCTGGCGGTTCCGGGACCGGCATGGGCGGCTCCGGAGGGACCGGGGCAGGCGGAGGAGGCTCCGGCTCCGGCGGCACCGGTACTGGGCGTCGAGGCGTCGGGCGCGGCCGGTCAGGCACAGCAAGAACCACACCGTCCATACCGGGCCACTGCCCCGCGCGCTCCCTGGTACACACCTGCGACATCAGCCACGACAGAGGCCGAGGTGCATGTGGTCAGTTCGAGAGGGCAGGATGGACACATGAGGAAAACGCGTGCAGTGTCCACTGACTGGCGCCTGGAGATCGAGCGCAGCGGCTACTACCCCGCGCTCGTGATCGACGCTGTGGCCAGCGCCCTCGGCAGTGAGACTGCTGAAGCTTTCGTGGTCCACCACGAGGCCACCTTCGACCCGGGGATGGAGGTGCGGCGGCACATCAGCGTGCTGCTGCTCACCCCCACGCGGCTCGTCGTCTGCCACACCGATGAGCATCCCCCGGTCGATGCCAACGGCCGACCGCACGCCTCCACCACGACCGAATCGGTGCGGCTGGACAGTATCCAGTCCGTGGCGCTCACCCGTGTCGTCCCCGACCCCGCGGCATACGTGCCCGGCACCCTGCCTAGCGAGGCCGTGCTCAGCATCAACCTTGCCGTGAACTGGGGGTCGATCGCGCGCATCGACCTGGAACCGGCCGCGTGCGCCGACGAATCCTGCGAGCTTGACCACGGATACACCGGGGGGATCACCGCGGAACCGCTGACCCTGCGGGTCAGCCAGGCCGCCGACGGCCCAGAGGCGGTCGCCAACCTGCTGGCGTTCAGCCAGGCGCTCTCGGAGGCTGTTGCTCGATGATCGCCCGTCCCGCGGCCGAGACACCGCTGACCGTGCCCAGGTACGGTACGGCTTCCCTGGCCGACCTCGGCCCTTCCCTCCTCGCCTCCTTGGGCGTGGCGGGGGAACCCAACGTGCTCGGCCTGCCTGAGGCCCGCCGCGCCTGCGTCCTCATGGTCGACGGCCTGGGCTGGCGGGCCCTGCTCGCCCACCGCGACCGCGCCCCCTTCCTGGCGTCGCTCGCCGAGGGGTGCGCACCCATCACCGCCGGATTCCCCAGCACGACCGCAACCTCCCTCACCACGGTGGGCACCGGGACTGTCCCCGGCAGCCACGGGGTCATCGGCTACCAGGTGGCGCTGCCGGGAACCGACACGGTCTTCAACCACCTGCGGTGGACAGCGAACGTCAACCCCTTGGTCTGGCAGCCGCGCCGCACCGTCTACGAGAGGGCAGAAGCGGCCGGGGTGACCACCGCCTACATTGCCGACTCGGCCTACCAGGGCGGCAACTTCACTCGGGCGTCCGCCCGGGGCAGCCGTTACGTCCCCGCCAACACCACCACCGAACTCGTCGTCCACGCCGCAGCCGCCCTCACCGCCGCCGACCGCGCCTACCTGTTCGTCTACCACTCCGAGCTCGACATGCTCGGCCACATGCACGGTGTCGGCTCCCCCTACTGGCGGCACCACCTCGCCGAGGTGGACCGGCTCGCGGAACAGCTCGCCACGGTCCTTCCCGAGGACGCGTTCCTCTACATCACCGCCGACCACGGCATGGTCGACACGGACGAGCAGAGCCGTATCGACGTGGCGAGCGACCCGGACCTCACCGAAGGAGTCCGGGTGGTCGCCGGGGAACCCCGGGCCCGCCAGGTGTACACCCGGTCGGGCGCAGCCGCCGACGTCCTCGCTGCATGGCGGGAACGGCTCGCCGGAGTCGCCACCGTGGTCAGCCGCGCAGAAGCCGTCGACGCGGGCTGGTTCGGGCCTCCGGACGAAGTCAATCCCGGCATCCTGGATCGGGTCGGCGACGTGGTGGCCGCCGCCCACGGCACTACCGCGCTGATCGCACCCCACCGGGAGCACACCGAGTCGCGGCTCGTCGGTCACCACGGGTCTTTGACCCCGCACGAAATGGAAGTGCCGCTGTTGCGCAGCGGCCCCCTGCGGAGGTTAGGGGCCTTCCGCTGAGCGCTCCGGGCACGGCCGCGGCACAATGAGAGTGTGTCGTATACCGGAAACACGCATGTCGGGGGCCCTGCCGACGTGCGGCAGCTCCCTGAACTCACCATCAGCAAGATCGCGGTCGGCCCGATGGACAACAACGCTTACCTCCTGCGCTGTGTGCGGACCGGGGAAGCGGTCCTCATCGACGCCGCTGCCGAAGCCGACCGCCTGCTCGAACTTATCGGCGACAACGGCCTGGCCAGGGTGATCACCACCCACCGCCACCGGGACCACTGGGGCGCTCTCGCCGACGTGGTCGGGGCCACCGGTGCGCGGACTGTCGCCCACCCCGCGGACGCGCCGGAACTTCCCGTATCCACCGACGAACTCGTGGAACACGGTGACACGATCCCCGTGGGATCCTGCACCCTCTCCGTGATCCACCTGCGGGGACACACTCCCGGCTCTATCGCGCTGCGTTACGACGACCCCGCTGGGCACACTCACCTGTTCACCGGGGACAGCCTCTTTCCCGGCGGGGTCGGAAAAACCTGGAGCGACGCGGATTTCCGCAGCCTGATCACTGACGTGGAGACCCGCATCTTCGACCAGATGGACGACGACACGTGGGTCTACCCGGGGCATGGCCGCGACACCACGTTGGGTGCGGAACGCCCCAGCCTGCCCGAGTGGCACCGCCGCGGCTGGTAGCGACCGCACCTCACGGCTCTTCGCGTTCCCGGACGGCGCGCTCCTCAGGAGCGAGCCCGCCCCGGTCCAGACCGACGTCCTCAGCGGTAGCTTCAGCCTCCAGGTCGGGGCGTACCCCCTCGTCTTCGGCGACGAGCCGTCCCGCCGAGGGGGACGCCTCGGCCATTCCTTCGGTTTCCAGCATCTCCTCTCGCTCCCAGACCTCGGGTTCCTCCCGGGAGAGCGCCGTATCCAACGGCTCCCCGGCTTCCTTGTCGGTGCCGGTGGTACCGAATTCGTCCATGGCGATGGGACGCTCACTGGGCAGGATCGTGTCTTCGGTGGTGTCCGCCAGCGCAGGCTGGCCGGCGTCCTCGTAGTCGGAGTCCAACGCGTGGATGGGGTCTTCCGACCGACCGTGGCGGGTCTCCTCCGTCGACGGTGTGATCGTTTCCTCCACCACCGCGTCCTCATCGAGGTCGTCCAGTAGCACCGGGTCTGTACTGCGACGATTACGTATCTCAGCCATATTCGACCTCTACCCCCGACCCGTCGATCATTCCTGGCTGGGAGCAGTTCCCAGACCGTGGGAAGCTCACCCTGCGCCGAAGCACACGAAACCCAGGTGGGCCAGGTGTTCGGCGACGACGGTCGCGGGCGGGACACCGGAGCGGAGCGCCTGGTGCGCCCGCACCATCGCGGCAGCGGCCTGCACGTCGGGCACTCTGAGCACGCTCGCTACCACCGTGGCGCTGCCGCGGGCCAGCAAAGAGGCGGCGATTCCGAGAGGAAATCCTGAGGGGACAGCGGGCATGGGACGGCCCGTGGTACAGGACGAGAGCACGACCAGGGCGGGAAGGTGCTGCACCCGTTCCACGTCGTAGGCGAGCAGCGGGCCGTCCGCAAGCACGAGGCCTGCGCACATCGGAGCCCCGTTCCGGGCGAACCCGTGGGCGCTGAAATGGGCCAAGTCGGCGCGGGCCAGACCGCGCAGCACAGTTCGAGACCGGGCTTTGGCCCCCACGAGTATCCGTGACCGAGGGTACAACCGGGCTATCGCACGCACCTCGGCTTCCGCGTCTTCTGGCCCGGGCCCTGCCACCAGCAGGGCCCGAGGAGGCTGCCGGGAGTGCAGTGCCCGCTGCCGGCAGCGCAGCCAGACCTGGCCCGACGGCACCACGCTGATGGGACGTCCGCGAAGCGCGGGCAGGAGTCCCCAAGGCAGAACCTGGGTGTAGGCACCTGGCGCGATCACCATTTCGCGGTCTCCGATGGCCGCAGCGATCGGCTCGAAGAGGAGACGCTGCACTTCCTCGGCTCGTCTGGCCAGGAGCCGGGCCGTGGTTGGACCGGGAGAGAATACGTGCTGGGCCGCCAGATGCTCGAAATGGGTGACGGCGTCTTTGATGGTGGACCCGGCTGCCAGTTCATGCAGCCGAACCGTGCCGTCGACCACGGTGAGTGCAGCCGGAGCCTGGTCCAGGTCGGAGTAGTGCACGAGGGCCCGGGAACCGAGCCCGGTGGACAGGGCTTCCCACGGGTCTTCCCAGCCCCGACCCGAAGACGCGTCCCGGGGACGGCAGCAGGGATGCCACTGGTCCACCGCCATCTCTACTTCAAGCTCGTGCAGCTTGTAGCGGGCCGTGGAGACTCCCCGCCACGCCTCGGCGAACGTAGCGCGGTATCGGTCGAGGAGGGCTGCCCAGCGCTGGTTGCGGCACGTGTGCGGACCGAGGTCGATCGTCCTGGCCTGCTCCAGCCGGCGGAGCGCCGCCTTGGCCGCCCCGGACTGCAGTGCAGCCGTGGCGTGGTGCAGGGCCTGTGCCGTCCGGAGGGGAGTGGCGTGAGCGGCCACCTCCAAGTGCGGGGTGGCCGGGGGAGGGGGCACGGCGCGCGGCGCGGGCAGACTGCCGCCCCGCGTCTCGGTGATCTGCTCGGCGGCCCGGAGCCATGCCGACTCGGCACCGAAGAGCCGTTCCAGGAGGTCGACGGTGGCCGCGACCTTCACGTGCGCGCGGGATGCCACGGCGATTTTCAGGGACAGCAGCTCGGCGAGCGCCCGGTCGGCTCCGCAGCCGCGGATTTTTCCGAGGGAGAGGTTGAGCTGCCACGCCTCCCGGACCATGCCGGCGTCGGCGAGGGCGTGCGCGCGCTCCAACACGAGCGCGGGGTACCGGGTGGGGGTCTGCAGCAGGGGGGCAGCCTGCGCGAAGCGTGCCATGGCCAGGCCGGTGTCGCCCTGGCGGGCCGCCAGACAGCCCAGGTTCTGGGTGATCATGGCGCTCAACCGGGGCAGGGAGTACTGCTCGGCTAGCGCAAGCCCGTGGAGCAGAGTCTCTTCTGCTTCCGTCAGCCGTCCAGCACGGATGAGGGCCAGACCGCGGCTGCACAGCAGGCCGGGGAGGAGGCGCGGGTCGGAGGCAGTGCGGAGCGCAGGCTCGGCCGCCGTGAAGGCGGCGAGGGCGTCATCGAAGCGGCCGCTGTGGTAGGCAGCCACCCCTTGGGCGAGCAACCAGAGGGCCGAGCTGGTGGAGGCAGTGGCAACGGGGATGCGTGGGCTGGGGCCAGGGTAGCGAGACAGCGCTCCGGTCCAGGAGGCGCGCGCCAGCAAGGCCTCCTCAGCCAGGTTGGCCTGGACGGCGACGCGGACCGCTTCGGTCAGCCGTTTCCGTGCCTCGGTGAAGGAGCCCAGTTCGTAGACGGCAAGGCCGCTGATCCGTAAGGCCAGGGACCGGATCCGAGGGTCGGTGGAACTGCCGAGCAGCCGTTGCGCGCGGCGCAGTGCTGCAGCGGGGTCGCGGGCTACAAGGGAGACGGGAAGCCGGCTCATGAGCCGGTGCGGGTCCGCCATACCAGATCGCCTTCCGTGGGGGACTCGGTCGGAAGAACAGCAAAAAAGACGAATGACGGCATTGAAAGAAAGATGATTCGAAGTGTGCTTACCGCGTCGAAAAACGACACATTAAGTCATAGCATCCCGCGGCAAAAAAGACGAGTGGAATGGCGCAACATCCCTTTTTGTGAGATTGGGGATTATTTTCAGTAAATGGAGGATTAGCGATTGGTGTGGTGGTGCGGGTGATTTGTGGGATGTGGGGGAATTGGTGGATTACAGGATCGTCCACGGCGTCATGAGGTATGGCCCGGCAGAGTCGGCGGGGGAATAAACGAGGCTGACGGGGCCGCGGGGAAGGGAACGCACGATGAAGGCGCCGCTCGGGTCAGTGGCGTGGGACGAGACTTCCCCGGCGTGCCGGAGCTCGACGACGAAGGAAAGGGCGGGGATGAATTGACCTGCCAGGTCACAGACCGCGCCGTACGCCGTGACCTGCAGGTGCAGCTCGATCCCTTCAGCGGAGAACGTGAGGAGCCGCGGCCCGGACTCCGGCACGCACCGCAACCCCGGTGCCGGGTCTGTTGCGGAGTCCGCCACTAACGTGGTGAAGCGCGCTTCGGGACGGCGCAACCGGTAGGCCGCCCGGGCCGCGGCAAGCACATGGTCGGGCGGCCGCTCCTCATCGGGAGTGCCGGTCAACAGTCCTCCTCTCCTTGTCTGAGCAACCGGAACAGCCGGCGCCGCGCCCGGCGTCGGGCCCGGTGCAACTCCGGTACGGTCACCCCTGCCAGTCGGGCTGCCTCGGTCGGGGGCAGGCCAGGACGGTAGACGTCCACGTGAGCCACCTCGCGTTCTGGGGAGTCCAGTTGGTTCAGGGCGGAACGCACCCGGGCCACGTCCTCAGCCACCAGGCTGAGCGACTCGGGTGTCCGGTGATCGGGACTGTCGAGATCTTCAGCGGGAAAAATCTGCACTTTGCCGTGAATGCGCAGGTGGCGGCGGCATTCATTGTGGGTTACCGTCGCCAGCCACGCCCCAATCCGTTCTGGTGTGCGCAGCCGGGTGAGGTACTCGGCCAGATTGCACAGCACGGTTTGCGTGATGTCTTGCGCGTCGTGGAAGAGAAGAGGATAGGAACGCGTGATCTTCCAGACCAATCCTGAGTACCGGTCGAGGAGGGCGTTCCACGCAGCTTCGTCGTTGTCTGCGGCACGCCGGACCAGTTCCTTGACACAGGCGGCCTTATAGGTCTGGCCACTCAAGGGCACCCCCAGTAAAATCACACACCCGGCTACGCCTGGAGTAACACGGTAACCATCAGGCCCGCGGTACGGGGACCTTTTGGCATTTTTGGTCTTCTCAACCTGGTGCTGCTGAGGTGCATGGGACACAATGAAGAGAGGAGAGGACCTAGAAACGGACATCTCCTCTGGAAGTACGAGGGCGTCGGGGAAGCGCACTCGTCCGTATCAGGAGGTTCGGTGTCCGCACGTGGCGTCCTATATGTCCACTCTGCGCCCGCGGCGCTGTGTCCCCACGTCGAGTGGGCGGTCGCGGGTGTAGTCGGCGTGCCCGTGAAACTGGATTGGGAACCGCAGCCAGCGGCTCCCAACACGTATCGAGCAGAACTGAACTGGCAGGGAGCACCGGGGCTGTCCGCAGCGATCGCCTCGGCGCTGCGCGGCTGGCAGCGGCTGCGCTACGAGATCACCGAAGATGCCACTCCCGGCTGTGACGGGGTGCGTTACAGCTACACGCCCACGCTCGGTTTCTTCAGCGCGGTGACCAGTGCCTCCGGTGAGGTACTGGTGTCAGAGGCGCGCCTGCGCGACGCTATGGAGCGGGCCGCCGCCCAAGGACTTGATCTCGCTGAGGAAATCGACAAACTCCTTGGCCGTGCGTGGGACGAGGAGCTCGAACCGTTCCGCTACGCGGGCGAAGGAGCCCCGGTCCGGTGGCTGCACGCTACCGGATGATCGGCGCGCAGAATCAGGCCTTTGTGTGCGGGCCGGAATGGTCCCCAGGGGTGTCCTTATCCGATCGTGCGGATCCGCTCAGGGCGTTGGCCGCGGTGATGACGAACACGATCCCCAGTGGCCACCCTGGCCAGAAATACAGCAGTTCCCCGGCCATGATGCTGGTCACCAGCCAGATTCCGCCCAAGATGACGGCGAGGCTGGCAAACCCGCGCCACGGTTCGAGAAAGTCGCGCCACCTGCGGGCAGGGGCGTGCGCGCGGCCCACCGCAGCCAGGTCGACGGGGGCGCGTGCAGAACCGGGAGCGGGAGGAAGGTCCGCGGTCAACGGGGCGAGCTCCCCCAGGGTCGTCGCGCTCATGGCAGCGGCGAGCCGCTTGTCGTATTCAGCCAGGTCCAATCGGCCTTCCACCAGTGCCTGAGCCAGTTGCTCCGCGGTGGCGTCCCGGTCCGCATCCGATGCGCGGATCCGCTCTTCTGGAAGGTGTTCGCCAGCCATATCCGCCCTCATTTCTGTGGAAAGAACCGGGGAGTTGCGAAGCGCGGCTCCTGGGCGCCCGAGCAGGGGTCGCGACGACCGAGTCCTGCGGGGCGGACTCCCCAAGCGCAGCCGAGCCTCCCCTACATCAGACGGTGGTCAGCGGCGGCGGGATCCGTCGTTATGGGGCCAAATTGCCGCGGCAAGCAGGATAGCCGCCCAGATGCCGAGCGGAATCAGCGGCCAGAACGGCAGCAGACTGCCGGCAAGGAGACTCGTGACCCCCCAGATACTGCTCATGATGATCGCGCCGCCCAGCCACCACCGCCACTCGTCGATCCACTCTTTCCACGCCGAGGAGGGGATGCGTTCCCGGGACCGGGCGGGAACCGCCTCGGTGCGCTTCGGCTCCGGAAGGTCCGCAACGAGCGGCAGCAAGTCCCCGATGACGACAGCGTTCATCGCCCGGGTGAGCCGGTGGTGGTATTCGTCCAGATCGAGACGGCCCTCAGTCAACGCGATCGCGAGACGTTCCGCGACGGCGTCCCGGTCGGCGTCCGAGGCGCGCATCCGCTTGGGAGGAACACGGTCTTCGTCCTGCATCCCCTTTTCCCCTTCGCGTGACCGACGGGGTTTCCATCACGATACGTCGGGATGGCCCCAGAGAACAGCAGCCGACACCCGCGTTGCCGCAGGGAAGGGAGGGACCGTGGAGGGGAGGAGACCCGAAGAAATAACGCGGGAAGGCGCGCCCATGAATGGTGGGATCACCCCAGTGAGAGCTGCTGGAGGAGTGCGGTAAGCCCGGCAGCCCCGGTGTAGTGGTGCACACGGATCCCCAATGCCGCGGCGGCACGGATATTCGCCTCCCGGTCGTCAATGAAGAGGGTCTCGTGCGGGTCGGCGCCAAGCTCGCGCAGCACATGTTCATACACCCGGGAATCGGGTTTGCATAATCCGATCTCACAACTGAAAAACAGCGCGTCAAAGCCGCACAGCAGCGGGGAGAAACGCAGCGGAGCGGCGAGGTCGTGCGGGGCGTTGGACAGTAACGCCACCCGGAGCGGACTGGCGGTGAGCCGAGCGGCCAGTGCAGCGGCCTCAGGTTCGGGCACCAGCCAGCCGCCCATGTCGGTGGCCCACAGCTCCTGCCGGACCGCGGGATCCCACGAGATGTTGAGCCGGGCGCCAACCCGGTCCCAGTACTCCCGAGAGTCGAGTCCGGCATCGTAGGCGCGCCGCTCATGCCAGTAGGCGTCCCAGAACTGTTCGGCGGGCACGCCGCTCAGCGCTACCAACCGGGAACGGGACTCAGGCGGCGGCACCGAGAGGACTTCGCCGTAGTCGAAGACCACCGTGGTGATGGGGGAGGGGGAGTCCTGGAGTGGGCGAGAGGTCACCGCGTCTCCTCCACGATTCGCTGGGGGACGGCAGACCCTTCGACCCTATCCGTTCCCGGACATCGGAAGCGGGCCGCTCCGAGGAGCGGCCCGAGCCCCTTCCCGGTTAGGGCACCTCGTAGGTGGGCACGATCATGCCTCGCGCCAAGGTGTGGAAGAACAGGTTGAAGCCGAGCACCGCTGGAGTGGTGGAATCGTCGAGACCGAGGCTTTCTACGTCCACGGCGTGCACGACGAAGAAGTAGCGGTGGGGGCCGTGCCCCGAGGGCGGGGCCGCGCCCACGTATCCCTTGGTTCCGGCGTCGTTGCGGAGCATGACCGCGCCCGGGGGCAGGCCCTTGCCGCCTTCAGCGCCCGCCCCGGCGGCAAGCTCGGTGACCCCGGCGGGGATGTCGCATACGGCCCAGTGCCAGAATCCGCTGGCCGTGGGCGCGTCGGGGTCGAAGCACGTTACCGCGAAGCTCCGCGTCCCCTCCGGGAACCCGCTCCACGCCAAGTGGGGGGAGACGTCCTCGCCGCCGGCCCCCATCACCCCGCTGACCTGAGGTTGAGGCAGAGGCTGGCCGTCGGAGATGTCCTTGCTGGTGACGGTGAAGGTGGGAACCTGCGGCAGGAAGTCGTACGGAGACGGCGGTCGAGCCATGAAGAACCTCCCGAACAGTCGTTCTGCGGGCGTCTGCCCCTCTACCCAGGCCAGTATGGTCGGACCGCACGCGGTCGTCCGGGTTTCCCGCGCGTCTTGCCGTGCAGTCCGCGGAAAACCGGGGCTGGGAGAGCGCTGCCGTCCCCCGAGGAGCGTTGATCACAGCAGCAGGCACTGCCGTGACCAGGGACAACGCTCCCGCCTCGCAGGGGAAGTGAAATAGATCACTTTTAGGGGTGTGGTTTCGGTCAAAGGAGGCCAGCTACCGGGGCAGCCGTGTGCGTGGGAACCGGGGCCCTTGCCGAGACCGGGACCAGGGCTGCCCGGAGGACGGACGGGGTTGCCGGGGAGTGCTCAGAAGAACCGGAAAAGGGCTGGTCGCCCCGGACAACCCAGGAGAAAGCCGGGAAAACATAATCGGCCCGCTTTCCGTCAAAGGCAGGCCGATCATCCAGAGTCACTGGTGGGCGATACTGGGATCGAACCAGTGACCTCTACCGTGTCAAGGTAGCGCTCTTCCACTGAGCTAATCGCCCCGGTACCCGGGAATCAGAGGTGGAGACGGGATTTGAACCCGTGTGGACGGCTTTGCAGGCCGCTGCCTCGCCTCTCGGCCACTCCACCGGATGAAAAGACGGTGGGGAAACCCGCACCGTCAAATCCGAGCGGACGACGGGATTCGAACCCGCGACCCTCACCTTGGCAAGGTGATGCTCTACCAACTGAGCCACGTCCGCATGCCGTTTGATGCCGGGCCTCTGCTCAGCCCTGACATCCACGTGCACTAAGAACTGTAGCGGAATCTCGCGGGACAGCAAATCGAATACGTCTCGGATGTCTCCGCCAGGCCCTTCGGTTACCGGACCCAGCGGCCATCAGCGGGGAAGGGATATAAGGGAGACGTGCAACGTCACGGTGACCTCCCGACAGCCCGGAAGACCCCGCGGTCCGGCCTGCCCTGGCCAGACGCCCGGGAAGCCGCTCGACGTCTGGGCCGGCGCTGCGGTCCCGGCCAACTCCGCTGGGAGACGCTGACGGAGGCGTTGGGCGGAGTACTCGCGGACGAACTCCAGGCTCGGATCGCTGCTCCCCCCTACGACGCGGCCGCGATGGACGGCTACGCGGTCTGCGGCCCTGGACCGTGGACCCTGCACGGCCGGGTACTGGCTGGCCAGGAGCACGACTTGGTGCTCTCCCCCGGGCAGGCGGTGGAGGTCGCGACCGGGGCCCGCGTGCCGGAGGGAACCACCGCGGTACTTCCCTACGAGCACGCCCGGCGCAACGCGGATGTGCTCGCCGGCGATATCGCGCCTGGACGCCACGTGCGGCGCCGCGGTGAGGAAACCCCCGAAGGGGCGGTTGTGCTTCCCGCTGGCACCGTCATCACCCCTGCCGTGCTCGGCTTGGCGGCGAGCCTGGCCCACGACCGGCTCCCTGTCTACCGGCCTCGCGTGCGTGCCGTGGTCAGCGGCGACGAGCTCGTAGACGAGGGGGTGCCCAGCCCTGGGGCGGTGCGCGACGCTATCGGACCGATGTTGCCCGGACTCGTGGCCGCGGGCGGAGGTGTGCTCACCACGCTCCACCGCATCCCCGACGGACTCGACGCGCTGACGGCCCAGTTGGCCGCGGAGGGAGACGAGTCGGTCCTCGTCGTGTGCGGCGCTTCCTCGGTGGGGCCCGCGGACTATTTGCGGGGCGCGCTCGTGGAGCTGGGCGCCGAGGTCCTCGTGGACGGCGTGCACTGCCGCCCCGGGCATCCGCAGTTGCTCGCCCAGCTCGCTGGAGGACGTCACTCGCGCCGGGTGGTGGTGGGACTGCCCGGCAATCCGGGGGCGGCCCTCGCCGCCTCCCTGACCTTGCTGCTCCCCCTGCTTTGCGCCATGACGGGCCGCGCGGAGACAGCGCCGGGGCGGATCACCCGGTGCCGCCTCGACGGCGAGGTCACCGTCCATGAGCACGACACGCGCCTGGTCGCGGTAGAGGTCCTCGCGGACCGTGCCCGCCCGGTAGGGCACGACCGGCCAGCATCGCTGCGCGGTGCCGCTGCGGCTGACGCTGTGGCAGTGGTCCCGCCCCGCTGGGCCGGGGACGACGTCGAACTGCTCTGGCTGCCGGTCTGAACGTCTCCTGGACTGCTACGCCTGGGCGTTGCGGAGCCCGGTGACGATCCGCACCGCTTCGGCGATGAGGTCCTCAGGGGAAGCGGACACGTCGAGGACGGCACCTGCCTCATCGGGGGCAAGCGGCTCCAATGTGGCGAACTGGGAGTCCAGGAGTTGGGGCGGCATGAAGTGGCCACGCCGCTCCCGGATCCGCTTCCCGATCAGTTCAGCCGAGCCGTGCAAGTGGAGGAAGAACACGCCGGGAGCGCTGCGCCGCAGAAGGTCCCGGTAGGAGCGGCGGAGCGCCGAACACGTCACGACCGAGGAAGTCCCTTCCCGCTCCCGTTCGCTGATCCACGCTGCCAGCGCCTGGAGCCAGGGGAGCCGGTCCTCGTCGGTCAGCGGAATGCCGCGCGCCATCTTGGCGATGTTGGCTTCGGGATGGAAGTCGTCGGCGTCGGCGAACGGGAGTCCCAACTCCTGGGCGACCCCTCGGGCCACCGTGGTCTTGCCGCTCCCCGAGACGCCCATGAAGACATAGTGCATGCCTGCTCCCTTGCTCGACGGCGGCGCGGACACCCACCCGCACCGGCGCGGTTCCGCAGGTTTGCATAGGGGCCGCTGGTGTGCAAGACGCGCAGTTCGGGAGCAAGGGGGCGAGAGGCGCAAGCGGGTGAGGGGCCGGTGTGCTGCCGCGGTGTGCCGGTCCATGCCTGGGCCGTTACGGTCCAGGCCCCGCGCCTCCAGTAGGGCGGGCACGAAAAAAGCTCCCTTGCGGAGAGTAAGGGAGCTTTCTGAGCTGTGCTGGTGGGCGATACTGGGATTGAACCAGTGACCTCTACCGTGTCAAGGTAGCGCTCTCCCACTGAGCTAATCGCCCGAGATCAGGATGCGATCTCTACCGCGAGCGGACGACGGGATTCGAACCCGCGACCCTCACCTTGGCAAGGTGATGCTCTACCAACTGAGCCACGTCCGCGTGGTGCATAAAGCGCCACAGGTGATGTGATGCTTCGAGCGGACGACGGGATTCGAACCCGCGACCCTCACCTTGGCAAGGTGATGCTCTACCAACTGAGCCACGTCCGCGCGGCAGAGACGGTTCCCTGAGAGGGTGTCTCTTGCTGCGTTAAGAACTTTAGCGGATTCCAGCGGTCCTACAAACTCGAACCGAGGAAATCAGCGGGGAGTAGCCGTTCGGCCGGTGCCGGGAGGCCGCCGACCGAACGGGCGGTTCAGCGTTCGGTTGGTGCAGGCGTCAGCGGGATGTCCGGTCGAGGCGGAGCGGAGAGGTACTGGCCGACCCGCTGGATCACCATGTTCATTTCGTAAGCGACCATGCCGACGTCGCATTCAGCATCGGCGAGAACAGCCATGCACGCCCCCTCGCCTGCTGCGGCGACGAAGAGGAACGCCTTGTCCATCTCGATGATGCTCTGCCGCACGTTCCCGGAGTGGAAACGGCGGCTCGCTCCTCCGGCCAGGCTGTGCAACCCAGAGGCGATGGCGGCTAGCTGCTCGGCGTCAGCGCGGTCGAGTTGGCTCGACGAGGCCATCAGCAGACCGTCGGTGGACAGCACAATTGCGTGGTGCGTGCCCTCCGCGCGGGTGAGGAGGTCGTCGAGCAACCAGCTCAGTTCGCCAGAGGCGGTGCTCCGTGAGGTCATGGCTCTCTTGATCTGTGTTGTCGTGGGAATGGAACGGATCGCAGCCGGAGGAGTCCGGCGGTCACTGGCTGCAAGCGGCCAATGGTCTTACGAGCGTTGCCCAGATGATAGCCATTTGTGATGTGTTTGGGGATTCCCTGCGACCAGCACGGTCCAAAAGGGGAAAGGAGGGCCGAAACACCCGCATTGCCTCGCTACGGTACTCCCGTACACGCGCTCCCGGGCCACGTCGGCCGGAGTCGGTCACGCCTCTTGACGAGAGCGCGGGATGCGGTCCGGGCCGAGCGAGCCATGAGACACGAGGGATGGGAGAACGGGCATGAAAATCTGGATCTCCGGAGCCGGGTACGGCTCCGGCCGCGTAGTGGACGCACGTGAAGCACGGCTGCCAGCCCTCGACCATGGCATCACGGTCGGCGACGGGGTCTTTGAGACGGTTAAGGCCGTGGGCGGCCAAGCATTCGCGCTCACCCGGCACCTGCAGCGCCTCGCCCGGTCCGCGCGCGGCCTGGGACTGGGGGAACTCGACCTCGATCACCTCCGCGACGGGGTGCACCAGGCCTTGGCCGCCAACCCGGACACCGATCCCGGACGGGTCCGCATCACTGTGACGGCGGGACTGGGACCGCTGGGCTCGGAGCGGACCGGAGGGGAACTGACCGCCATGGTGGCGGTGGGGCCGTTCGCGCAGCCCGCACCCACGACCGACGTGGTGGTCGTGCCGTGGACTCGCAACGAGAACGGCGCGCTGAGCGGCCTGAAGACGACGTCGTATGCCGAGAACGTGCGCGCACTCGCCTATGCGCGCCAGCGCGGGGCCGGGGAGGCGATCTTCGCCAACACTGTGGGCAACCTGTGCGAAGGCACGGGAAGCAACATCTTCGTCGTCCTCGACGGGCGGCTGGTCACTCCTCCGCTGTCGGCGGGGCCCTTGGCGGGGATCACCCGGGAACTGGTCCTCGAATGGGTGGGCGGTGCGGAAGAAGACATCCCCATGGCGGCGCTCTCCCGGGTCAGCGAGGCGTTTCTGACCTCCACCGGGCGCGACGTGCAGCCGATCCGCGCGATCGACGACCGGGTGCTCCCGGCGGCCCCGGGGCCGGTGACCGCGGAAGCCATGAAGGTGTTCGCGGAGCGGAGCGCAGCCGAGATCGACCCCTGAGAAGGAAACGGGCACAGAGAATCCGGGAGTCCCGGTACTCTCTGTGCCCTACCGCATAGTGGCGGTGTGGTTTAGTGAGTGGGTGGCAGGGGTAATCCCCTGTCGGGAACTTTTCGGATATCCCCGGTCATTGGGCGCGCGAGGGGTCGAGGCGCCCAGACCGGGGCACGCCACCTGCGGGTCTAGCTGAGGTGCTCAGCGATTTCAGCGTCGATGTCGATGTAGTCGCTCTCCTGCCCGGCAGGAACCAGCTCGTAGGTGCGGTGCAGGAACTCCGAGAGGGGTGCCACCTGCGCGTGGAACCGCGCCTGGCCGAAAGGTGAGGAGAGGGCAATGTTGACCATGCGCTCCTTCCCGTCCTGCGAGGGCCAGATGCGCACGTCGCCTTCGCCTGTTTCGCGGATGATGCCCACGGTCAGCAGCTCACGAGCGAAGATCCACTCCACGGGTTCGTCGTCGCCCACATGGAAGGCCGCCCGGATGGCGTAAGGGTCGTCCACGGAGTAGTCGAGACGGGCCACCAGGGGCACGGGGGCACGATCAGGAACGATCAGCTGCAAACCGACTTCGCAGGTGATAGAGGTGCCGCTGCTGCTCATAAGCCAAACCTTCTCTCGTCCGGTCAACAGTGTTCGGATGACTCAGATGGCTGGGGTTTCCCCGCGCATCGGGACCTGCCATCTCGTCCGTTCCGACGGTCCGGACGATCAGTGACGCGTTACCGGGGAACTTTTCGGTCGAGGTGAAGCGGCGTCACGCCGGACTTCCCACACTCTTCGCCAACCTTCTAATGAACTGGGGAAAGAAAGAATTTCCGGTGGACTTGTGGGCCGCATCACCCTAAGGGCGGTGTGTGGCGTCCTCAGATCGGGGTATGTCCCACAACGCCGACAGAGATGAGGAATTTTCACATTTTCACATTGTGTCCGTGCTGACCTTCCCTTACGTGAGCTCAATGTGATACCTATCACGTCCACGGTTGAGGGGTGCGCACCAGAGTGGATCATCCACTCCCAAAGATGCGCTAGAGTTTTCCTTGTCCGGCTCCCCCGGGGAGAGAACAGGACGCAGCCATGGGCGATTAGCTCAGATGGTTAGAGCGCGTCGTTCACACCGACGAGGTCACTGGTTCGAGTCCAGTATCGCCCACAAGCTCCAGGTTACTCACTGGTCTAACCAGTAGATCACCTGGGGCTTTGTCATGTCTAGAGGGGGCAGCCACACTCCGCTGCGCTCCCGCAGAGCTAGCGGGAAGTACGTGCTCGGCGCTCCCGGAGTTTCTCGGCAGCCCGGGAACGCGCCTGGGAGGCGTAGTCGCGGGCCCGCCACAGCAGACGGCGCGCCCACGAGAACTCTGTGGCGAGAATGGCCAGGCCTACGATCACCCCACCGATCCCCGGCCCGGGAGTGACGCACATCACGACGCCTCCTAAGAGGACCACTGAGCCGACGAGGCCGACCGTGACCCGCCAGGCCAAGTGGAGCGCGGGATGAGAGCGCATGCGCCTACGCCACAGGCGTGCGTGGACACGGACCCGCCGCCAGCGGCGAACTCTGCTGCGGCTCCGGGGTGCCGGAACCGCGGAAGGAGCGCCGTCCGAGCCGGTCGCTGGGTGCGCGGACATGGTCTCCACCATAACTCTCCCCCAGGGGTAACGGTCAGAAAAAACACACACGCCGGACAAGCCGGTACTCCGGTGCGCGGGAGAGGCCATGTGCACGGCATCCCCGCCGTAACCGAGGGCGCCGACTCCTGTCCGCAACGCCCAACGCCGCTGCGGCCAGCCGAGTCCGATATCCCGGGAGGAACCCCACGTCTCCTCGAGACGCGGCTCCCAAGCGCACCGTACGGGCCTGAGCGATTCCGAAGGGCGCCCACCAGGCAGCAGTGAGACTGGGTGCCGTCACACACCGGAGATCACGAGAAAGAAGAGAGAACAGCTCCCGAGCCGCCCCAACCGTACGGCGACCACCGTGGGCAGAGCGTGGCGGGAATCGCGGGAAGGGGGAGCGCTCGAACGGGGGCGCGCCTCGACTTCCGCGGCGGCGAGTCTACGGGGAAACACACCGCCAGTCGAGGCACTGCCCGCTAAGCGACGAAGATCACCGACGGTAGGCGTCCCTGTCTCCCCCGCCGGGCCGGGAAGCCCGCAGAACGGAACACCGGGATGCGACAGTGCCGCACCGGTAGCGGGGGCCGCTAGCATCGGAATGACGGAACAACCCCGTCCCCGGGCCCGTTGCACCCGGGCGACTGTGCCGACAACCGTTTTCGACGAGAACCTTTCAAGGAGACATCGTGTCCGCCGTGCCTGAACTGCGTATCACCCTCGCCGGAACCGAGCGTGTGGTGGCGGCAGGCACTACGGCGGGACAGGCGCTAGAAGCGGACGGGCGAACCGTGATCGCCGCGCTGGTCAACGGGGAGCCGCGAGACCTCACCCACGAGCTCGCCGACGGCGATGTGGTGGAGGAAATCCGCATCGACTCTGAAGAGGGACGCGCGATCCTGCGCCACTCGTGCGCCCACGTGCTCGCCCAAGCCGTCCAAGAACTGTTCCCCGAAGCCAAGCTGGGTATCGGCCCGCCGATCGAGAACGGCTTCTACTACGACTTCGACGTCGCTGAGCCGTTCACTCCGGACGATCTCAAACGCATCGAAAAGCGGATGCAGGAGATCATCAAGCAGGGCCAGCGCTTCTCCCGGCGTGCCGTCACCGACGAGGACGCTCGAGCAGAACTCGCTGACGAGCCGTACAAGCTGGAGCTCATCGAGCTCAAGGGCGGCGCGGCCGAGGCCGCCGAAGGAGCCGGTGTCGAAGTTGGTGCGGGGCAGCTCACCATCTACGACAACCTGCACCCCCGCACCGGCGAGGTGTGCTGGAAGGACCTGTGCCGCGGTCCGCACCTGCCCGACACTCGGGCCATCCCCGCGTTCAAGCTGATGCGCACCGCCGCCGCCTACTGGCGCGGCAGCGAGAAGAACCCTCAGCTCCAGCGGATCTACGGCACCGCCTGGGAGACGAAGGACGCGCTCAAGTCCTACCTCACCATGCTGGAGGAGGCCGCCAAGCGCGACCACCGCAAGCTCGGCGTGGAACTCGACCTGTTCTCCTTCCCCGACGAGCTCGGCTCCGGCCTGGCCGTGTTCCACCCCAAGGGCGGCGTGGTCCGCAAGGTGATGGAGGAGTACTCGCGCCGCCGCCACGAAGAGGCCGGCTACCAGTTCGTCAACACGCCGCACATCTCCAAGGCCGGGCTGTTTGAGACGTCCGGGCACCTGCCGAACTACGCGGACGCCATGTTCCCGCCCATCCAGTTCGAGGGGGCCGACTACTACCTCAAGGCCATGAACTGCCCCATGCACAACCTGATCTACCGGTCACGGGGCCGTTCCTACCGGGAGCTTCCGCTGCGGCTGTTCGAGTTCGGCACGGTCTACCGGTACGAGAAGTCCGGCGTGGTGCACGGGCTGACCCGGGCACGCGGGTTCACCCAGGACGACGCGCACATCTACTGCACCAAGGAGCAGATGCCGGACGAGCTGGACCGGCTGCTCACCTTCGTGCTAGACCTGCTGCGCGACTACGGCCTGAGCGACTTCTACCTCGAGCTGTCCACCCGCGACGACTCGCCGAAGTTCATCGGAGAGCCGCAAGAGTGGGAGGAAGCCACCGAGATCCTGCGGCAGGCCGCGCAGAAGCAGAACCTGGAACTGGTCATGGACCCCGGCGGCGCGGCCTACTACGGTCCGAAGATCTCGGTGCAGGCCAAGGACGCCATCGGCCGGACCTGGCAGATGGCCACCATCCAAGTGGACTTCCAGCAGCCCAAGCGCTTCGAGCTCGAATACCAGGCTGCCGACGGCAGCCGGCAGCGGCCGGTGATGATCCACCGCGCCCTGTTCGGTTCCATCGAACGCTTCTTCGCGGTGCTGCTGGAGCACTACGCGGGCGCCTTCCCCGCCTGGCTGGCCCCGGTCCAGGTCGTGGGCATTCCAATCGCGAGCGAGCACGTGCCCTACTTGGAGGACGTGGCGCGTCGGCTGCGGGAGCACGGGGTGCGCGTCGAAGTGGACGCCAGCGACGACCGCATGCAGAAGAAGATCCGCAACGCCCAGAAGCAGAAAATCCCCTTCATGCTGCTGGCGGGCGACAACGACGTCAGCAAGGGCGCGGTGTCCTTCCGCTACCGCGACGGTTCGCAGAACAACGGCGTCCCGATCGACAAGGCGATCGAGGAGATCCTCACCGTGATCCGGGAACGCCGCCAAGTGTGACCCGGAACCACGCTGCCTGCGGGGCTAGAGGGATTCGCCTCTGGCCCCGTTGCTTTGCGGCGCACGCTCCGCTGCACCCGGCCGGGGACGGCAGCGCCGGAAGCAGACGGGCGGCAACCGCGGCACTAGGGGCCCGGTGTTGGCAGTATGGAAGGGATGTCTTCGCCAGCCGAATCCTCGCACCCCGATCCCGGGGTCAACGCTATGACCGACCGGTTCCGCGCGACCGTCGAGCGGATCCTGGACCAACTGTGCGCCGACCGTCCCGAATGGGGGCTGCAGCACGGGGACGTCCGCTACGCCGGACAGTTGGCGGACCAGTCGCCTGAAGCGTGGGAGCAGCACGCCGAAGTCCTCGCTGACGGGCTGCGTGCGCTCGACGACATCGACGACACGCTGCTGCCCGTCGCGGACCGGGTCGACCTGGAGATGCTGCGCACCCACCTCAGCGCTGACCTGTGGCGGACTACGGAACTGCGCCCGCACACCTGGGATCCGCTGCACACCCTCCCGGACAAGGCCCTCACCGCGATCCTGCACCACGGCCCGCTCCGCGCCGAAGAGCGTCTCGCTGCGCTGACCGCCTACTGTGCGGCCCTGCCGGATGCGCTCCACCAGGCGCGCCTCCTCTTGGATGACGGCCCCGGCATGCCCCGCCCCCACGTCACCGCTGCGAGCCGCCGGGCCCGCAGGGCCGCCGCGATGCTGGAGGGCGACGTCGAACTGCTGCTCGCCGCAGTCCCCGATGGCCGCGCAGAACTCTCTGGCCACCGCGCCGACGCGCACCAGGCGTTCCTCGACTACGCGGCCTGGCTGGAGTCCCGCGTGGAGGACGCCGCCGCCGACCCCCGGTTGGGTGAGCCCGCCTACGCCGCGCAACTGTGGTACACGCTCGACTCCGAGCTGGACCCGCACACCCTGCTCACCCGCGCTGAAAGCGACCTGATCGCTACCGAAGAGGAGCTCGCCGAAGTCGCCGCCGCCTACACCGGGCAGCCGCGCCGCATAGGCCAGGTCCGCGAGGTCCTCGACCAGCTCGCCGCCGAGTCCGCGTGCCCGCCCGACGAGGTCCGCTCCCTGTGCGCGCAGGCGCTCGACCACCTCGTGGCGCGCACCGCAGAGCTCGACCTCGTCACCGTCCCCGCCAGCGAGGTGCGCCTCACCGCACCGGACCCGCGGGGACCAGCTGCGCGACCCCTGGACGGAGCCGGCCGAATCGCGGTGGCCCCGCCTGCTGCAGACGGACCGTGGGGGCGCCTTGCCCACCACCGGGACGCGCTGCGCATCCTGATGGCCTACGAAGCTGTCCCCGGACGCGGAGTGCAGGCCGCGCACGCGGCCCGCTACCAGGGCCCCACCCGGGTGCGTTCCGTACTGCGCAGCAGTCCGTTCATCGAAGGATGGGCCGGATACATCACCGAACAGCTCGCCTGCGCGGGATGGCACGGCGACGGGGGAGAGACCGACCAAGCGGCACGCCTCGCCCAGTTGACTGTGCGGCTACGCACCATCCTCAACGCGATCGTGGACGTCCGGTTCCACACCGGGGATCTCGACGAGCCCGCCGCTATGGCTTTGCTCACGCAGCGCGGCCACTACGAGGAGGGAGAAGCGGCTCGCACGTGGCGGTGCGCCCAGCTCACCAGCACCCGCCTCACCGCCCCGTACGTCGGCTACCGGGAGCTCAGCGACATCGTTCGCGAGCTGGCCGCGGACCGTCCGCACGAGAGGCGGCGCGACCGGCACGACGCTGTGCTCGCGCACGGCGCTCCGGCCCCTCGCCAGCTCCGTGTCCTGCTCGGAGCCGGATAACGAAACAGCGATAGATTTATGCGAAGCTTATTCCGGCTTCCCTAGAGTCCTTCCGTTTCCGACCGCCCCGTAACCGCCCTAGCCTCGGAGCCGTAGCGAATCCATGAGCGCTGATCTCATTGTCGGATTTTTGACGCTGACGCTGCTGGAGGTTGTACTCGGGATCGACAACCTGGTGTTCATCTCGATCCTGTCGAACAAGCTCCCCGAACACCAGCGAGGCCGGGCCCGGAAGACGGGTATCGCCCTTGCCCTGATCACCCGGCTCATGCTGCTGGCCTCCATCAGTTGGATCGTCCAGCTCACCACTCCGCTCTTCTCGATCGGCTCCCTGGAGTTCTCCGGCCAGTCGCTCATCCTCATCGCCGGAGGGTTCTTCCTGCTCGGCAAGGGCACCTACGAGATCCACGAAAGCCTGGAAGGGGATTCCGGACACAAGCCCGTGAAGAAGGGCGCGGCCGTGTTCGGCGCGGTCGTCGCGCAGATCGTCGTCCTCGACATCGTCTTCTCACTCGACTCCGTCATCACCGCGGTGGGCATGATCAACCCCGCCGGGTGGGGAATCTGGGTGATGGTGGCCGCCGTCATCGTCGCAGTCGTCGTCATGCTCTTCCTCGCCAACCCGCTGGCGGAGTTCGTCAACAAGCATCCCACCGTCAAAATGCTTGCTCTGGCGTTCCTGCTGCTCATCGGTATGAGCCTGGTCGCTGAAGGCTTCCACTTCCACATCGAGAAGGGCTTCATCTACGCCGCCATGGGCTTCTCGGTCTTCGTGGAAGTCCTGAACCTGCTGGCCGCCCGGCGCCGGCAGCAGAAGCAGAAGAGCACCCCCTCCCCGGTCAAACTGCACAGCCGCTACGCCGAAGACGGCGGGATCGCCTAACCTCCGACCTGAAACGAACCGGGCCGCCCCGACCACTTCTGCGGCAGCCCGGTTCTATGCTTGCGTTGCAAGGACGAGAAAGGCGGGTCGGTGAGTATGCAGCGGGAAACCCGGGATGACGGCGAGGGCCGGCAGGTGCGCGGTCCCGACGGCCTCCAACGGTTGTGGACCCCGCATCGCATGGCCTACATCAAAGGAGAGAACAAACCCCACGGGAGCGGACCGGACGACGGCTGCCCGTTCTGCCGTGCCCCGCAGCTCTCGGATCCGGAAGGACTCGTGCTCGCCCGGGGCAAGACCGCTTTCGCGCTGCTCAACCTCTACCCGTACAACAGCGGGCATCTCATGGTCTGCCCGTACCGGCATGTCGCCGACTACACCGAGCTCAACGAGGACGAGACCGCGGAGATCGCTGCCCTCACCCAGGCCGGCATCACCGCGCTGCGCTCCGCCTACGGAGCCCAAGGCTTCAACGTCGGCATGAACCTCGGCGAAGCCGCGGGCGCAGGAATCGCCGCCCACCTGCACCAGCACGTCGTCCCCCGGTGGGGAGGCGACACCAATTTCATGCCGATCGTGGGGCAGACCAAGGTGCTCCCCCAACTCCTCGGCCAGACCCGCGAACAGCTCGTCGCCCACTGGCCGAAATCATGACCGCCCCGGTATTCGTCTACGACGGAGCGTGCGGTTTCTGCGTCTCCTGGGTGCGGGTCGTGGAACGCCGCATCATCCGTGGCAGCGGAATCCAAAGCGCAGCCTGGCAGGAGCTCAACCTCGATGAGCCGCTGCGCGCCCGCGCCCGGACGGAGATGCTGCTCCTCCACCCCGACCGGCGCCGGGTCTGGGGCGGGGCAGACGCTGCCGCGGCCCTTCTCCTCAACAGCCCGCACGTGTACTGGTGGCCGCTCGGCTCACTGCTGCGCCGCCCGCTCTTCCGCGATGCGGCTGCGGCACTCTACCGCTGGGTCGCGCGCAACCGCGGCCGACTCCCGAAAGCCCCGCAGGGCAAGACGCCCAGAAAGCGAGTTCCCGTGCTCAGGTAATGCAGTTCCGATGACCGGAGCCGAATTCCACGACGATGAAGAGACCATGCTGAGAATCCTGCGCCCCGCCACCGCCCGACTGCTCGCACCCATCGGCCGCGGCCTCGTTCGTATCGGCGTCACCCCGAATACGGTCACCCTCGTGGGAACCGGCGGCGTCGTCATCAGCTCGCTGGTGTTCTATCCTCTGGGCGAGCTGTACATCGGCACCCTCGTCGTCGCGTTCTTCGCGCTCTTCGACATGCTTGACGGCGCGGTCGCCCGCGCCTCCGGAGAGACCAGTGCCTGGGGAGCGTTCCTCGACTCCACACTGGACCGGCTCTCCGATGCCGCCATTTTCGCGGGACTGCTGGTGTGGCTCATCGGCGGCGGACGCGACGAGGTCCTCGCCTGGCTCGCCCTGTTCTGCATGATCAGCGGCTTCGGCGTGTCCTACATCAAAGCGCGCGCTGAAGGCCTGGGGGCCAACTGCGATGTGGGCATCGCGGAACGCACCGAACGCCTCATCATCATCCTGGTCGCCACCGGACTGCACGGGCTCGGCGTCCCTTACGCGCTGGCTACCGGGCTGTGGCTGCTCGCTTTCCTCAGCGCCATCACCATCGTGCAACGCTTGGTGGAGACCCGGATCCGCCTTACCGAGCCGGACGAGCAGATCCTCGACAAAGCCGAGACAGAAACCTCGTGACCATGCGTGCCAGGGTTCCGGACCGGGCAGTCACCGCGGCCTACACGCTGGGCTGGACGCTCGTGAAGCATCTGCCGGAACAGACCGGGCGGTGGGCGTTCACCACGATCGCGGACTATGCGTGGCGGCACCGCCTCGGCGGGGTCGACCAACTGGAAGCGAACCTGCGCCGCCTCGTCGGCCCTGACGCCACCCAGGCGGAACTGCGTGCCCTCTCCCGGGCCAGTATGCGCTCCTACTTCCGCTACTGGTACGAGCTGTTCCGGCTGCCTGCCATGGACCGTCGTGAACTGGTGGCCCGCACCCGCTCCACCGGCGTGGACATTCTCGAAGCGCACCTCCGTGCGGGCCGTGGCGTCGTCGCCGCTCTTCCGCACATGGGCAACTGGGACCAGGCGGGCGCGTGGATCACCCTGCGCGGCATCCCGCTGACCACGGTTGCGGAACGGCTGCGTCCCGAAAGCCTGTTCCAGCGTTTCACTGCGGTCCGGGAACGCCTGGGCATGGAGGTCCTGCCGTTGACCCGGGGCGGGGGCACCACGGTCGGCACCCTGGCACGGCGGCTTCGCGCGGGCGGACTGGTGTGTCTGCTCGCCGATCGCGACCTCACTGGGCAAGGTATCGACGTGGACTTTTTCGGGGAGCCTGCCCGGATGCCCGCCGGGCCCGCCGCCCTCGCCCTGGCCACCGGGGCGGCGCTGCTGCCGGTTTCGCTATGGTTCGACGGCCCGCATTGGGGAATCCGGGTACACGAGGAGATCCGACCGCCCTCCGCCGGGGACCGCACCACCCGTATCCGCGCGATGACCCAGGAGCTGGCCTATGTCTTCGAACAGGAGATCGCCGCACACCCCGAGGACTGGCACATGATGCAGCCTGTCTTCACCGCCGACCTCGCTCGCCCACGCGGGGAGGTGGGCCGATGAGGGTCGGCCTGGTCTGCCCTTACACCTGGGATGTTCCCGGAGGGGTCCAACAGCACGTCAGCGACCTCGCCGAGGCGCTCATGGAACTCGGCCACGAGGTGTCTGTCCTGACCCCCTGCGACTCTGCGACCGACCTCCCCGGGCACATCGTGCCCGCGGGGCGCGCCGTGCCGGTGCCCTACAACGGCTCGGTGGCCCGTCTCGCCTTCGGGCTGCGGGCCGCCAACCGGGTACGCCGGTGGATCCGCGACGGCGGCTTCGACGTCCTGCACGTGCACGAACCCGCCGCGCCCAGCCTGTCCCTGCTGGCCTGCTGGGTGGCGGACGGTCCGATCGTGGCGACCTTCCACACCTGCAATCCGCGCTCCCGGGCGATGGCCGCCTCCGCCGGCATGCTGCAGACCGCGCTGGAGAAAGTCAACGGCAGCATCGCCGTCTCCGAAGCCGCACGCAAGACCATGGTCGAACACCTCGGCGGGGACGCCGTGCTCATCCCCAACGGGGTATGGGTGCGGCGCTACGCCCACGCCGACCCGCTGCCCGGCTGGCCGGGACCGGGCGGCGCGCTCGGTTTCCTGGGCCGCATGGACGAACCGCGCAAAGGCCTGGGGGTGCTGGTCGACGCCTTCAACGAACTGGGGCGCCGCCGCCCCGGCCTGCGCCTGCTCATCGCCGGCCCCGGGGACGCCGCTCAGGTGCGCGCCCGGATCGACGCCGACCTCCGCGACCGCGTGACAATCCTGGGTCGGGTCAGCGACGCCGACAAGGTCCGCCTCTACCATTCGGTCGACCTCTTCTGCGCCCCCAACCTGGGCGGGGAGAGCTTCGGGATCATCCTGACCGAAGCCATGGCCGCGGGCGCGACCGTACTGGCCAGCGATATCCCTGCGTTCCGGCAGGTGCTGCGCGACGGTACTGCCGGGACGCTCTTCCCGGTCGGGGATGCGCACGCTCTCGCGCAGCAAGCCGAGAAGCTGCTGGACGATCCGGGACGCCGGGCGGAACTGTCCCGCGCGGCCCGGCGGGCGGTCCGCGCCTACGACTGGCCTGCGGTCGCCGCCGACGTGGTACGCGTCTACGAGGCCGTGGTGCCTGCCGGAGTCGGAGGGCTTGTCGGGGCGAGGACGGAGCGGTGACCGAAGTCCTCATCGCTGTGTGCACCCTGCTGGTGCTGCTGTCCGTGTCCTTCTACCTGTCGTGGCGGGCGAGCCGCTTGGACCGTTTGCACAGTCGGCTGGAGACCGCCCAGGCCGCGCTCGACGCCGCCTTGGCGCGCCGCGGTGCAGTGGTGGGGGAGCTGGCCGCTTCCGGTGTGCTGGGGCCGGCGGCCAGCGTCCTCCTCTCCGACGCCGCGGCTCGAGCGCGCCGGGCTGAGGACCGTGCCGAGCGCGAGGTCGCGGAAAGCAACCTGTCCCGGGTACTGCGCGCGGTTCTCGCCGAGTGTGACGCGGTCCCCGACCACGGCGACCTGCTCGCCGAGACGTACGCGGCCGCCCGGCACGTGCACATCGCGCGCCGTTTCTACAACGACACGGTCACCGCTATCCACACCGCCCGCTCCTCGCGGCTGGTCGGCGCCCTCCACTTGGCCGGACATGCGCGCTTGCCCACCTACTTCGAAATGGACGACGAGCCCCCCGAACCGCTCGACCAGCGCTGGCCAGACTCCACTGCCTCCGGGGAATGACTGGCGGGGATTCGGCGTTGTGATCGACGGTCGCCACAATGGCGCAAACCCGCACCCGCAGACTCCGCAATGTCCGTAAAAGCGGACAAAACCGGATCTACCATAGATGGGGCGTGTGCGGGAGGGCGCCGTCAACATCGCACACCCCACCCAATAAGATCCACTTCGCATTCAAGCGTGAAGTCGTGTCCATCGAGAACCTGGAGTCCACAGCCGTGACCAACACCGCCGAGAACACAACCGAAAGCACGGTCGGTACCGTCCGCGTCAAACGCGGCATGGCCGAACAGCTCAAGGGCGGTGTGATCATGGATGTGGTCACGCCGGAGCAGGCCAAGATCGCTGAAGACGCCGGCGCAGTCGCCGTCATGGCGCTGGAGCGTGTCCCCGCCGACATCCGCAAGGACGGCGGTGTGGCCCGCATGTCCGACCCGGAGATGATCGAGGGCATCATCAACGCCGTGTCCATCCCGGTCATGGCGAAGGTCCGCATCGGCCACTTCGTCGAAGCCCAAGTCCTCCAGGCCCTGGAAGTGGACTTCATCGACGAGTCCGAGGTCCTCACCCCCGCTGATGAGACCAACCACATCAACAAGTGGGACTTCACCGTGCCGTTCGTATGCGGTGCCACCAACCTGGGTGAGGCCCTGCGCCGCATCGCCGAAGGCGCGGCCCTGATCCGCTCCAAGGGAGAGGCCGGTACCGGCAACGTGGTCGAAGCCGTCCGCCACATGCGGCAGATCACCTCCGAGATCCGGCGGCTCACCCAACTGGACGACGCCGAGCTCTTCGCTGCCGCCAAGGAACTGCGGGCCCCCTACGAACTCGTCCGGGAGGTCGCCCGGGAAGGCAAGCTGCCCGTGCCCCTGTTCTCCGCCGGAGGCGTCGCCACCCCCGCAGACGCCGCCCTCATGCGCCAGCTCGGCGCGGAGAGCGTCTTCGTCGGCTCGGGCATCTTCAAGTCCGGGGACCCGGCCAAGCGAGCCAAGGCCATCGTGGAAGCCACCACCGCCTACGACGACCCGCACACCATCGCTCGGGTCTCCCGCGGCCTCGGGGAAGCCATGGTCGGGATCAACCTCGACGAACTGGACGCTTCCCAGCGCTACGCGGGCCGCGGCTGGTAGTCTTTCGTAGCCGCACGCGGGCGCCCACGGTGGTCGGCGGGCGCCCGCCCGGCACGACCCTTCCGCAGCACGAGCCCCGCGGCCAACGGCGAGGCGCACCCCCAGGTGGGCCACCCCGCGACCGGCCAGCCGCTGCGCCCCAGACTCAGCAGGGGAGCACCGCCGCTCTGTGCCCGCGGACGGGGTCTCCTCGGGCAGGCCGAGCGCGCGGAGCACCGGCGGACCGCCCCTGCCCCGAACTCGACCGCCGCTGGCGGACGGATCCGTGAGGAGGACGGACGGTGTGGCACCGAGAGCATCGACGCCCCGGCACATCCCACGTCCCTGCCCCGCTCCTCGACACGCTCCCACCACCCCTTCGCTGAACTGCTCTTGACCACCGCACCCGGGAACAGTGCCGGGCCGGGCACGGCGCCCTGAACAGGGCCGCGCCGCAGCCCGCAGGCACGACCCGCAGCCGAGGACGCTTGCGCAGTCCCCCGCGCACCGTCACACCACCTACCCTGGAAGTACGAGACAAGATCTCGGCGCACGGCCCGCAGCACGGAGCAGACCCCGACGGGCCGAGCACATCAGCAGTCAGCGAGGTCGCCCCTTGTCGTCCGTTCCACCCACGATCGGAGTGCTTGCACTCCAGGGCGATGTCCGCGAACACATCCACGCCCTGGAACAGGCAGGTGCCCGGGCACGCCGCATCCGCCGCCCCGACGAACTCGACTCAATCGACGGGCTGATCCTCCCCGGCGGGGAGTCCACCACCATGGGACGGCTAGCCGCCGTCTTCGGCCTGCTCACCCCGCTGCGTGAGCGCATCGCCGCAGGACTGCCCGCTTACGGCACCTGCGCAGGCATGATCATGCTGGCGGACCGTCTCGCCGACGGAGCCCCCGGCCAGCAGACCATCGGCGGCATCGACATGACGGTGCGCCGCAACGCCTTTGGCCGCCAGGTCGCCTCTTTCGAAGGAACCGTGGAGATGACCGGAGTGGACGGCGGCCCGGTGGAGGCGGTCTTCATCCGCGCACCGTGGGTCGAATCCACCGGCCCGGGCGTCCAAGTCCTCGGACGCATTTCCCGAGGAGACACGGCAGGTAGGATCGTCGCGGTGCGGCAGGGGAGGCTGCTGGCGACCTCGTTCCACCCCGAACTCACCGGTGACACGCGTGTCCACCGGCTCTTCGTCGACATGGTGAAAGGATAGGCATGGCCGGCCACTCCAAATGGGCCACCACCAAGCACAAGAAGGCCGTCATCGACGCCAGACGAGGCAAGCTTTTCGCGAAGCTCATCAAGAACATCGAGGTGGCGGCACGTACTGGTGGCGGCGACCCCGACGGCAACCCGACCCTCTACGACGCTATCCAGAAGGCGAAGAAGAACTCGGTTCCGCTGGACAACATCGAACGTGCCCGCAAGCGCGGCGCCGGTGAAGAGGCAGGCGGTGCCGACTGGGAGACCATCATGTACGAGGGCTACGCTCCCGGCGGCGTCGCCCTGCTCGTCGAGTGCCTCACCGACAACCGCAACCGCGCCGCCTCCGAAGTGCGCGTCGCGGTCACCCGCAACGGCGGCTCCATGGCTGACGCGGGCTCGGTGTCCTACCTGTTCAACCGCAAGGGCCTGGTCGTCGTCCCCAAGGAAGGCACGACCGAGGACGACGTCACCCTCGCTGTCCTCGACGCGGGCGCTGAGGACGTCAACGACGTGGGCGAAGCGTTCGAGGTCATCTGCGAGCCCAGCGACCTGGTGGCGGTGCGTACCGCCCTGCAGGAAGCGGGGATCGAATACGAGTCCGCTGAGCTGAGCTTCATTCCCAGCGTGGAAGTCCCTCTCGACGAGGAAGGCGCCCGGAAGGTGATGCGCCTCGTCGACGCTCTCGAGGACTCCGACGACGTGCAGAACGTCTACACCAACGCGGACATCCCCGACGAGATCATGGCGAAGATCAGCTAGCCCGGTTGGTCGACTGCCGCTCACGCACGCCCCGGCCTGTCCGGGGCGCGCGTGTTTCCGGGTACCCCCCAGGACGCCGCGGAGGGTAGGCTCTGCGAACGAACGTTCGAGAAACGGGGGAGCGGTGCGCGTACTGGGAATCGATCCGGGGCTGACCCGCTGCGGCATAGGCGTGGTCGACGGGGCTGTCGGCGCCCCCCTCACCATGGTCGCTGCGGGGGCAGTTCGCACTCTGGCCGACGAGGAACTCCCTGCCCGCCTCCTGGGGATCGAAAAAGGGATCGAGCAGTGGCTCGATGACTACCAGCCCGACGCTGTGGCCGTGGAACGGGTCTTCGCCCAGCACAACGTCCGCACGGTCATGGGAACCGCCCAGGCCAGCGCAATCGCCGTGGTCTGCGCCGCCCGCCGGGGCCTGCCTGTCTCCCTGCACACCCCCAGCGAGGTCAAAGCCGCCATCACCGGCAGCGGACGCGCAGACAAAGCCCAGGTCGGCACCATGGTGGCGCGTATCCTGCGGCTCGACAGCCCGCCCCGGCCCGCCGACGCCGCGGACGCGGTGGCCCTGGCCATCTGCTACCTGTGGCGCGGCAGTGCCCAGGAGCGGATTGCACGCGCCCGCCAGAAGTTCGCCCGCACCATCGAGCTCGCCCGGCAACGGCACGGACTGTGAGCCACCACACACTAGGGAGAACAGTGCTGTGATCGCGTTCCTCAGCGGCCGGGTGGTGTCCCGCGGAGCCGAGACCGCGGTCATCGACGTGGGCGGGGTCGGCATGACCGTGCATTGCACCCCGGCCGCGCTGGCCCGCCTGCGGGTGGGAGAGGAAGCCACCGTGGCCACCGCGCTGGTGGTCAGGGAAGACTCCCTGACCCTGTTCGGGTTCGCGGACGACGACGAACGCGACACCTTTGAACGCCTCCAAACCGCCAGCGGGGTCGGACCGCGGCTCGCTTTGGCCATGCTCTCCGTCCACACCCCGGATGCGCTGCGCCGCGCCATTGCCACCGAAGACACCGCGGCCCTCACCCGAGTGCCGGGGATCGGCAAGAAAGGCGCCCAGCGCATCGTGTTGGAACTGAAAGGCAAGCTCGGCGAACCCGGCGGCGATACAGCCGCCACACCCGAGCAGTCCGCCGCGGCCGCGCCCCGCAACTGGCGTGCCCAAGTAGTGTCCGGCCTGGTCAACCTGGGCTGGTCCACGCGGGAGGCCGAAGCCGCCGCCGACGCTGTTGCCGCAGAAGCCGGGGAACAGCCCGACGTCGCTGCCTTGCTGCGCAGCGCCTTGCGTAGACTCAGCCGGGCCTAGAGGAGACCGCTGATGAGCGAACACGACCGGGAACTAGTGTCGCCCGAGGCAGCCTTGGACGACCACGCTGTCGAAAGCGCGCTGCGCCCGCGCACCCTCGACGAATTCGTCGGCCAAGACCGTGTCCGTGAACAGCTCTCCCTGGTGTTGCGCAGCGCCCAGCAGCGCGGCACCGCCCCGGACCACATCCTCATGTCCGGCGGCCCGGGCCTCGGCAAGACCACACTGGCCATGATCATCGCCGCTGAGCTCGGCGCTCCCCTGCGGATCACCTCCGGGCCCGCCATCGAACGGTCCGGGGATCTTGCCGCGGTCCTGTCCACTCTCCGCGAAGGCGAAGTGCTCTTCCTCGACGAGATCCACCGCATGGCCCGCCCCGCCGAGGAGATGCTCTACGTCGCCATGGAGGATTTCCGGGTGGACGTCATGGTCGGCAAAGGCCCCGGCGCCACCGCGATCCCCTTGGAGATCGCCCCGTTCACGCTCGTCGGTGCCACGACCCGTGCCGGAATGCTGCCCGCCCCGCTGCGTGACCGGTTCGGCTTTGTGGCGCACATGGACTTCTACAGCCCTGAAGAGCTCGAACTCATCCTGCACCGCTCGGCTCGACTGCTCGGCATCGAACTGCTCGACGACGCCGCCGCGGAGATCGCCCGCCGCTCCCGCGGCACCCCCCGAATCGCCAACCGTCTGCTGCGCCGCGTCCGCGACTACGCCCAAGTCCGCGGGGACGGGCGGCTCACCTTGGAGTGCGCCCGCGCCGCGCTCAGCCTCTACGAGGTGGACGACGAGGGACTGGACCGCCTCGACCGTGCCGTCCTGGACGCCTTGTTGCGCCGTTTCCGCGGCGGCCCAGTAGGACTGTCCACCCTCGCCGTGTCGGTGGGGGAGGAGCCTGAGACCGTGGAGATCGTCGCGGAGCCTTTCCTAGTGCGCGCCGGGTTCATCGCCCGCACCCCCCGTGGCCGGGTCGCCACCCCCCAGGCGTGGGCCCACATGGGGCTTACCCCGCCGCCGGATGCTGCTTTCGGGGCAGCCGCGCTCTTCGATCCCGACGAAGAGCCGTAGGCTGTCACCACGAATGGCCGCATGTGGCCACGGTAGGGAACCCGTGGGGCCCGCCGTTCGTTGAGGCAGGCGTGCCTCACCGCAGTCGCGCCCGTCGGCGGGCGCAGTCGCCAAGACCCAGAAAGGACACCCCGTGCAGGGTCTGATCACTCTCGCAGAACAGCAGCCGCAGAACCAGGGTGCGGGACTCATCAGCCAACTGCTGATGTTCGCCCTCATCATCGTGGTCTTCTACCTGCTGTTCATTCGGCCGCAGCAGAAGCGCCGCCAGCAGGAGCTGGAGATGCAGAAGTCGCTGCAGCCGGGAATGGAAGTGCTGACCGGGGCAGGGATCTACGGCACCATCGTCGAAGTCCACGACGACGACGTTGAACTGGAGATCTCGCCGGGAACCCGCGTCCGCATGGTGAAAGCGGCCGTGGCGAGGATCGTCTCCTCGTAGTTCTCCGACCACCCCGCCCAGCAACCGTCCCGGCCACGCGACGGAACGACGGGGGCGTCGCGGCGCCTCCGCACCCTGCAGTCCCCGGTACCGGGCGTGCACGTGAAGACCGGTACCCCGATCCCCACCCAACCGAGAAAGCCGTCCCACCCATGAGCACCGACGTCAGCACGCTGATCGACCGCTACGTCCGTGACATCCCCGACTATCCGCAGCCCGGGGTGGTCTTCAAGGACATCACCCCGCTGCTGTCCCACCCCACCGCGCTGCGCACCGCCATCGACGCGCTCGCTGAACCCCTGCTCGGCAGCGAGATCGACCTGGTCGCCGGCTTGGAAGCACGCGGTTTCATCTTCGCTGCCCCTGTCGCGGTGCGCCTAGGGGCGGGGTTCGTCCCGCTGCGCAAAGCCGGGAAACTGCCCGCGGAGACTCTCGCCGAGTCCTATGATCTGGAGTACGGTACTGCCACCGTCGAGATGCACGCCGACGCGGTACCCCCGGGGAGCCGAGTGCTGATCGTCGACGATGTGCTCGCGACCGGGGGCACAGGACGGGCCGCGGTGGACCTTATCCGGCGAGCGGGTGGTACCGTCGTTGGACTCTCAGTTCTTCTGGAACTCGGGTTCCTCAAGGGACGCGAGAAACTGGCCGACGTCGAACTGCGGGCACTGGCTACTGTCTGATCCGGCCTGGGCACCACGGGTCCTCCGTGGCAGGAGTAAGGCGGGCGCCGCCCACCGCCGAGAGGCCCGGGACAGGGAATGACGGTACCGCGGCATCGCGTTGCATTAACCACACGGGTGCTCACCACACCCGCCACTTCAGAAACGGTGCCTGGAACGGTGACAGCCACGTCCCATCGTCTCGGCCTAGACCAATCATCCGGCGTGGTGGCGGCCTCGCCGACTCAGCCGCGGGAGGGTGCCCAATGCGTAGCGAAACGGTATCGACCCACACCAAACCGGTACGCCCCGAGCCTCCCGCCCCCGCCGCTGAGGTGCCTGCGGGGGCGTTTCCACCAGGCCAGGAGCGCGACCACGACACCCGTCCGAGTGCCCCGCCCCGCGACCAGTCCCCACCGCCCGCCCCCGAAGCTGACAGCCGCAGCGCCGCCCGCCCAGCACCCCCCACCCATCCCGGAACGTCGTCCACAGTGTGGGTTCGACGTAGGCTCGCCCGACTCGGCGCCCAACGGGGGACGACTATGAACCCGGTCCTCGAACCACTCGTCAAAACCGTCCGCGCCACCCACCCCAAAGCGGACATCCGGCTGATTGAGCGCGCCTACGACGTCGCTGCCCACTACCACCGCAGCCAGAAACGCAAGAGCGGCGACCCCTACATCACCCACCCCCTCGCCGTGGCCACCATCCTCGCGGAACTCGGCATGCAGGAGGCCACCATCGCCGCAGGGCTGCTGCACGACACGGTCGAGGACACCGAGTACACCCTCGACCAGTTGCGCAGCGACTTCGGGGATGAGATCGCCGAACTTGTCGACGGGGTCACCAAGCTCGACAAGGTGAAGTACGGCGAGGCCACCCAAGCCGAGACCGTCCGCAAGATGGTCGTAGCGATGGCCCGCGACATCCGCGTCCTGGTCATCAAACTCTGCGACCGCCTGCACAACATGCGCACCCTGCGCTACCTGCCGCAGGCCAAGCGGGAGAAGAAAGCACGGGAGACCCTGGAAATCTACGCGCCTCTGGCCCACCGCCTGGGCATGAACACCATCAAGTGGGAGCTGGAGGACCTCGCGTTCGCCACCCTGTACCCCAAACGCTTCGACGAGATCGCCCGCCTGGTCGCGGAACGCGCCCCCCGGCGCGACGTCTACCTGCAGGAGGTCATTGAGATCGTCTCCGCCGACCTGCGGGAAGCCAAAATCAAAGCCACCGTGCGCGGCCGGCCCAAGCACTACTACTCGATCTACCAGAAGATGATCGCCCGCAATGTCGGGTTCGACGAGATCTACGACCTGGTCGGTATCCGCGTCATTGTGGACAGCGTCCGCGACTGCTACGCGGCGCTCGGCATCATTCACGCCCGCTGGAATCCGGTGCCGGGGCGGTTCAAAGACTACATCGCGATGCCGAAGTTCAACATGTACCAGTCCTTGCACACCACCGTGATCGGCCCGGAAGGCAGCCCGGTGGAACTGCAGATCCGCACCCGCGCCATGCACCGGCGCGCAGAATACGGCATCGCCGCGCACTGGAAGTACAAGGAGGAGCGCAACAACGGCGGCAAAGCCAAGGGCGCTTCCACCGACATGGCCTGGCTGCGGCAGCTCATCGACTGGCAGCAGGAGACGAAGGACCCCGGCGAGTTCCTGGAGTCGCTCCGCTTCGACCTGTCGGTGCAGGAAGTCTTCGTCTTCACCCCCCGCGGGGACGTCATCGCCCTGCCGCAGGGCGCCACCCCCGTCGACTTCGCCTACGCGGTGCACACCGAGGTCGGCCACCGCACGGTGGGGGCCCGCGTCAACGGCCGTCTGGTTCCCCTCGACAGCGAGCTGCACAACGGGGAGACCGTGGAGATCATCACGGCCAAGACCGACGACGCCGGCCCGAGCCGCGACTGGCTGGGCTTCGTGAAAAGCGCTCGAGCCCGCAACAAGATCCGGCAGTGGTTCACCAAGGAGCGCCGCGAAGCAGCGATCGAGCAGGGCAAAGAGGCGATCGCCAAGGTCATGCGCAAGCAGGAGCTGCCGGTTCAGCGGCTGTTCACCAGCGAGTCGCTGATCGCACTCGCCCACGACCTGCGCTACCGCGACCTGGACGCGCTGTATGCGGCCGTCGGCGAAAACCAGATCAGCGCCCACAAAGTCGTCGAGAAGCTCATCGAATCCGTGGGCTCGCTCGACAACAACGAAGAGGACATCGCGGAAGCCACCACCCCGATCCGGGTGCCGCGGAAACGGCCCACAGGCAACCCTGGAGTGGTCGTCCAAGGCGATCCGGACGTGTGGGTGCGCCTGTCCAAGTGCTGTACCCCCGTGCCCGGGGACGCCATCATCGGATTCGTTACCCGCGGGGCCGGGGTCTCAGTCCACCGCGACGACTGCGGCAACGTCAAACACCTCGACCCCGACCGTCTCGTCCAGGTGGAATGGCAGCCCACGGGGAACTCGATGTTCCTTGTCGCGCTGCAGATCGAAGCGCTGGACCGCACCCGCCTGCTGTCCGACATCACCCGGGTGCTCTCCGACCAGCACGTCAACATCCTGTCGGCGACCGTGCAGACCACCCGCGACCGGGTCGCGCTGAGCCGGTTCACTTTCGAGATGGCGGACCCCGCCCACCTGGGGCACGTCCTCAAAGCGGTGCGGAGCGTGGACGGCGTCTACGACGTGTATCGGGTCCGGAACTAACCGGAGTGTCACATTCTGCCAGTCCAGTCCATCCCACAGACTGGCGGTATGCAGAAAATCTCACTGGACGCGCTCGCTGACCACCATCTCCGGCTGGCGCGCGACTCCTCAGCGGGACGCAGCGCTTCCACCGTCTACGGGGGGCACGAACGCTCGCTGCGGCAGACCGTCATCGCCATGCGCGAGGGGACGGAGATGTCCGAGCATCCCAACCCAGGGCAGAGCACCCTGCAAGTCCTGCGCGGCAGAGTGCGGCTCTTCTCCGGAGAACACTCCTGGGACGCCCGAACCGGAGACATGATCATCATCCCAGAGGCCCGGCACTCGCTCACCGCACTGGCCGACTCCGCGATCCTGCTGACCGTCGTGATGAACGACGATCCTCCTGAGGAGACCAGCCTCCGTCGCGAGCAGGAACAGCAGGCGACAGCATCCTCGTAACAGCGTGGTGGCCGCGCCCGGATCCCGGGGTGCGGCCACCACAACAGTCCAGGGCAGACAGCCTCAGCTCATCTCCGCGAGCGTCCGCTCAACCTCGGCCAGCCACGCCTGCCGGGCAGCCAAGGACTCCTGGGCCTCCGTGGCCTTCCGCTCGTCCCCGGCCTCACGGGCCTCGGCAAGCTGCTTCTCCAAGGTGGCGATGGACTCCAGCAACTGGGCGCGAGTCGCCTCAGCACGGGCGCGCGCCTCGGGGTTGGTGCGCTGCCATTCCTGCTCTTCGGCCTTGCGTACCGCCTCCTCGATCTTGCGGAAGCCCCCTTCCAGCCGGTCGCGAACGTCGCGCGGGACAGGTCCGACCTCGTCCCAGCGCTCCTGGAAGTCACGCAGTCTGACGCGTGCCTCCCGCGGGTTCGTCACCGGCAGCAGCGCCTGCCGCGCCTCCTCCAGCAGCTTCTCCTTGATCTCGGCATTGCCGCGCAGCTCCGCGTCCCGTTCTGCGAGAGCAGCGTTGCGGGCCGTGAAGAAGCGGTCCTGGGCGCCTTTGAACCGGCTCCACAGCGCGTCCTCGGTGGCGCGGTCGGCGCGTCCCGCAGCCTTCCACTGCTGCATCAGTTCGCGATAACGGGCCGCGGTCGGGCCCCAGTCGGTGGAGTCGGCGAGCTCCTCCGCTTCGGCGACGATCTGCTCTTTGAGCTCGCGCGCCTGTTTGCGCTGCTGGTCCAGGCCGGCAAAGTACGCCTTGCGTCGCTTGGAGAAGGCGTTGCGCGCAGCCGACATGCGCTTCCACAGGGCCTGCTCGGTGGCACGGTCCGCGCGCGGTGCAGCCTTCCACTCGTCGATGAGCTGGCGCATGCGCTCACCGCCGGTCTTCCAGTGGGTGGTCTCCGCGGCGACGCGCTCCGCCTCCGCGACAATGCGTTCCTTGATTTCGCGGGCCTGGGCACGGGCCTCTTCCTGGGCCCTCTTCTGTTCGAGCTTGCGCTGCTCGATCCGTTCGGTGAGCGCGTCCAAGCGTCGAGCCAGCGCGTCGAGATCACCGACGGCCTTCGCCTCGGTCACGGCGTCACGCAGCTTCTGCACGCTCGCCAGCGCCTGCGCTGCAGACAGGTCGGTGGTTGCTAGGCGCGTTTCCAGTAGTTCCACCTCTGTCACCAGCGCATCGTACTTGCGCTTGAAGAAGGCGAGGGCTTCTTCTGGTGCCCCCGCTTGCCATGACCCGACGACACGCTCGCCCTCGCTCGTGCGCACATAGACCGTGCCGTCGTCGTCTACGCGGCCCCAGGGGTCCGTGGTCACCGTGTCCTCCTGTGTGATGAGCCTGATGCTCGTCAGGTCCGTATGGTCGTGGCAGCGTGCCACCAGCACTGCGGCCGAGACGTGATCTCCCGCCGGAGCGACGGCGCTTTGGCACGTGTATGGGAACGAATCTACCCGTATCCGCCGGATCGACCTGTGATGTCGCTACCCGGACCGGAATCACAGTTACGTGCGGTCCCGGGCAGGGACCAATATGACACCGTCACGGCGTTTGGCAAAGAGCCATGGGCAGCGTGGTGACCGAATGGTGATGAAATGGGATGGGGGAGTGACCACTCCTTGGTATTTCCGGTGCTTTGGGTACAAGCCCGACAGTACCAAGTGAGGCTGGTCGCGCAGCATCGTCATCTCCCGACCCACTGGGAGGCACTGAGTCGCCACAATCGCCGCGGCGTCGGTACGCTCATGGAGTAACCAACAGCGTCCCCGCCTTGGAAACGAGGTCACTGCCGACCGTGCTCATCGCAGACTTCCCCGCTGGACCGCTCGCGGCGAACTGTTACGTCGTCGCCCCGGAAGCGGGAGCGGAGTGCGTCATCGTCGACCCGGGGCAGCAGGCCACAGAAGGAGTGGCCCGCCTGCTGGACGAGTACCGTCTGACCCCGGTGGCCGTCTTGCTCACCCACGGTCACTTCGACCACGTATGGTCGGCCGAAGAGGTGTGCCAGACTCACGATATCGCGGCGTATGCGCACGCGGCGGACCGCCCGCTGCTGAGCGATCCGGCACGAGGCGTGGATCCCGGGCTGGCAGCGCAGTTGGCGGCGCTGTTCGGCAACGAGCAGTTGCGCGAACCGAAGCAGGTGGTCGAGGTCACCGACGGTCAGGTGTTGCAGCTAGCGGGGCTGGAGATCACCGTGGCGCACGCCCCCGGCCACACCCCGGGATCGGTGGTCTACGCGCTTCCGCCGACCGAGGACACCCCGGAGGTGCTGTTCACCGGCGACCTGCTGTTTGCGGGCTCGATCGGCCGCACCGACTTTCCCGGCGGCGACCACGTGGCGATCATGCGGAGCTTGTCCCGTGTCTGTTTGAGCCGGGGGGACGACACTGTCGTGCTCCCGGGCCACGGTCCGCGCACCACGATCGGCCGGGAACGGGCCACTAACCCCTTCCTGCGCGGCCTGTAGTCGGGCCGCCGCTAGCCGCGCAGCGCAAGGAACGGAAACACGACGATGACCAGTAGCGTCGCCTCGCATGCGGTATCGGGAGTACAGCCGCCGCGGAGACGAGATACCGGCACCGGCTTCGCGGCCGCGAAGCCGGTCAACCGCACGCGTCAGGCAACCACTGCGATAACCGCTGAAGGAGAGACCCGTTGATCCGCACGCACGAGGCGGGCACACTACGCGCCGACCACGCTGAGCAGAATGTCGTCTTGGCGGGCTGGGTGGCCCGCCGCCGCGACCACGGCGGTGTTGTCTTCCTGGACTTGAGGGATGCCTCCGGCATCGTCCAGGTCGTGGTCCGCGAGGACGAGCTGGCCCACGACCTCCGTTCGGAGTACTGCATCAAGGTGACCGGTACAGTCCGGATTCGGCCGGAAGGCAACGAGAATCCCGACATCGCCACCGGTGAGATCGAGGTCGTGGCCTCCCATATCGAGGTCTTGAGCGAATCGGCGCCGCTGCCGTTCCCGCTGGACGGGAACCAGGAGATCTCTGAGGAAGCCCGGCTCCGCTACCGCTACCTGGACATGCGCCGCCCCGAGACGGCTGAGGCGCTGCGTGTCCGCTCCCGGGCGACCTACATCGCGCACGAGGTCATGAACGACAACGGCTTCGTCTACGTCGAAACGCCGTACTTGACCCGTTCGACCCCGGAGGGCGCCCGAGACTTCCTGGTGCCGGTGCGGCTCCAGCCGGGGCACTGGTATGCCCTCCCGCAGTCCCCGCAGTTGTTCAAGCAACTGCTCATGGTGGGCGGCATGGAGCGGTACTACCAGTTGACGCGCTGCTTCAGGGACGAGGACTTCCGTGCCGACCGGCAGCCGGAGTTCACCCAGATCGACATCGAGATGAGCTTCGTCGACGAAGAGGACCTCTTCGACATCGGCGAGAAACTGTTCACCCGGCTGCTGCGGGAGGTCCGGGGCGTCGAACTGCCGCGGCCGTTCCGGCGCATGAAGTTCGCTGAGGCGATGGACCGCTTCGGCACCGACAAGCCCGACCTGCGTTTCGGGCAGGAGCTGGTAGAGCTCACGGACTTCTTCGCCAACACCCCGTTCCGGGTCTTCCAGGCCCCCTACGTGGGTGCTGTGGTAATGCCCGGCGGCGCCTCCCAGACCCGGCGGGAGCTGGACGCCTGGCAGGAGTGGGCCCGGTCGCGGGGCGCTAAGGGCCTCGCCTACGTGCTGGTGCACGAGGACGGCACGTTGGGCGGCCCGGTCGCCAAGAACCTGTCGGAGGAGGAGCGTGCCGGACTGGCCGAGCGGGTGGGGGCCAAGCCGGGAGACGCGATCTTCTTCTCGGCGGGGGAGCGGACCGCCTCCCAGGAGCTGCTGGGTGCGGCGCGGCTGGAGATCGGCAAGCGGTGCGGCCTGATCGACGAGTCGGCGTGGGAAGTGCTGTGGATCACGGACATGCCGATGTTCGAGAAGGACGACGAGGGAGGATGGACGTCGGTCCACCACCCGTTTACCGCTCCGGCTCAGGAGGTCGCCGACACGTTCCACAACGACCCGGGTTCGGCGACGGCCAGGGCTTTCGACCTGGTGATGAACGGCTACGAGCTGGCGTCGGGGTCGATCCGTATCCACCGGGCGGAAATGCAGCAGCGGGTCTTCGACACGATCGGTCTGAGCAAGGACGAGGCCGAGACGAAGTTCGGTTTCCTGCTGGAGGCATTCCAGTTCGGCCCTCCGCCGCACGGCGGCCTGGCGGTGGGCTGGGACCGCCTGGTCATGCTGCTGGCCGGGCAGAGCACGATCCGCGACGTCATTGCGTTCCCCAAGACCGCTTCGGGGGCCGACCCGTTGACGGGCGCGCCTACGCCGATTACGGCGGAGCAGCGGCGTGAAGCGGGAGTCGACGCCGTCCCCGAACAGGCCACGTCGTAGCGCACTACGTACGCGTCAGGGAAGCCCGCCGGGCAGGCAGCGCTCGCCTCACCCGGCGGGCTTTCGCGTGGGGCGGGCCTGGGAGGCCTCGGGCCTCGCTGGCCGGGGACGGAGCGCCCTCGGCCGCGGCCAGTATGAGACGGTTCGAAGCGCGGTGCTCTCCCCAGAGAGAAATCTTTGATCAAGAAATACGGGCGGATATGCGGGTGCCGTTCGGTAATCGCTGTTCCCAGCGGGAATCTTGTCCGTTATCGAGATAAACGTACGGGTTCAGGGTGCTCGCCCCAGGGTGGTGATAAGCCCGGGAAAAATGAAAATTATTCATGATTCTCTTTTTGTGCGAAGAAAAGTCCTCTGCTAAAGCTCCTGGTGGCCGGTAAGCGGCCGGCAGAAACCAGTTTTATGGTCGTGTGTGCGCTTTTGCGGCAATTTTTCGCTCATTACAGTGATGTTACGTCGCGGACTGGTTGCCGACAGTGACGTTAGTGGGGCTGTCGGTCCGTGGGGAGCACCCGCGTCGTGTGCCTTGCAAGAATCGGCGAAAGGTGACCTATGACCACCACGTTCCTCCGCCGCTCCCTTGCCCTCGTGGCGGCCACGGCTTTTGCCGTGCTTAGTGCTGGAACCAGCGCCTCTGCCAATCCCACCGACCCCGTGATCACCCCTGCCCCCCAGGCCAAGGCTGGTTTCGTCCTCACCCTTTCCCCGACCTCTACGGTTTCGTCCGTCAGCCAGTACGCGAGGGTGACACTGACCTGTTCCCCCGACGGAGGTACGCACTCCTCTCCGGAGAAGGCTTGCGATGCCCTGCGGGAAGTCGACGGCTACTTTGAGCGGCTGCGTCCGCTGCCCGGCGCCTACTGCCCCGCAGTATGGGACCCGGTGAAGGCCACCGCACGCGGCTACTGGGGAGACCGCCGGGTCTCCTTCGAGAAGACGTACGGCAACGCCTGCGAAGCCGGAGTGGCGACAAGCGGCGTCTTCTTCCTCTAACCCCACCAACCCACCCCCGCAGGGCCCGGCCGGCAAGGCCGGGCCCTGGCTGTGACGACACCCTCTGCTTGTGTGACTTGAGTCACGAGAACTGTCGGGGGTTGCTGCGGCATCTCACGAATCGGTTGTGACTTGTGAGCGAGTGGGCGGATTTCTCCGCACCATCCCTCGGCTTGCGGGCGAATACTCAGGTCGCGCCCCCAGACCAGGCGCCACCTTCGGCCCTAAGCTGGTCGGGCCTGCCATGACCCCGCACGTGGCCCGGCCGGGTGGCTCCTTGGTGCGGCCAGAGCCGTCCGTCAGTCGCGCACGAGTCGCCGCATCAAACCCCCGTTCTCAACACAAGTGGAGATTCGATGACCCTGGGTTCTCCCCGGTGGGGGATCGGCCGGTTCGTTACTGTTACGGCGACCGTTGCCGCTACCCTCGCGCTATCTGGCTGCGGGCTGCTCCTGGCCCAGAGAGACGCCACAGTGGACGAGGCGCTGCGGGACCTCGAACAGGACCTCAACGAGATGGAACAAGACCTCGAAGAACCGGCAAGCCCGAGCGCGACGACGGAGGAGGACGTCTTCGACATCAAGGTCGGCGACTGTCTTCCTGCAGAGGAGACCGGGGTCGAAGGAGAGATTTCGACCGTCCTCACCGTCCCCTGCAGTGAACCGCACAGCGGCGAAGCCTATGCGTCCGGGAATATGCCGGATGGCTCCTACCCGGGGGATACCGAAGTCCAGAACTTCGCCGAAGATTTCTGCTCGACGGAGTTCGACAGCTTCGTGGGGATCCCGCTGGAGCAGTCCACGCTCAGCTACAGCTACTACTTCCCGACCCCGGAGTCCTGGGCGGCAGGAGACCGGGAGATCCTGTGCGTCGTCTACGACCCGGCAGGCGACGTCACCGGGAGCCTGCAAGGCGCCGCACGCTAGCGCACACAGTTCACCTCACAGTTGACGGGCCTCGCCGCGCCACGGGCATTGCGGCGAGGCCCGACGCATATACGGAAAACGTCCGACGTCGCAACGGGTGCGCTGGGGCTCTGAACCGCTAGAATTGTGGACGGTGTGCCGAGAATCCCGCTGACATCTGACACAAGAAAGTTCAAGGGATTGGCAAAACAGCCCGGCGGAGCGGTAAATCTGTAGTGAATTCCGGTGGGCGAACCATTCTCCGACTCTGATTCGGTTGATCCGCACATCACCGGACAGAGCGGAAGCTTCCCCTCGACTCCGCAATGCCGCAAGGGGGGTATCCAACAAAGGCAGGACAAAACGGATGTTCGGGAGGGGTCCGCTGCGTGCGGACAGGACATTCGCGACGATACAGGGAAGATCTATTACGTGAACGGATCGACCGGCACAACGGACGGCTTCGCCGGTTCTGGAGGAAAGACTGACGCCCTCGTAGCAGGGATGAGTGATCCGGCGGGCACGGCCTTCCAGTACGCGCCGACCGCGATGCTTGTGGCTGACCCGGCCGGAGCGGTCCTCGCGGTCAACGACGCTTTCACTGCTCTCCTCGGGCGCCCGTCCACAGAGATCGCGGGACGTCCTTGGCCCGAACTGTTCACCCCTGACGACCACGGCCGAGCCTGGGAGCAGCACAACAAGGCACTGCGGGGCGCCGCCCCCCGACAGTGGCCCGACCTGACGATCCGCACCGCCGACGGGCTGTCCCGGCGCACCATCGTCCAAGCCCGGTCTTTCCCCGCCGCACCGGGCGGCGAAACCGCGGGCGTCGTCATTCAGCTCTCGCTGCTCAGCCACGACGAAGAGACCCTGCGCATCGTGACCGAGCTGCGGCTCAGGGAAGCGAACACCGCCCTGTGGTCCCTTGACCTCACCAGCGGCACGCTGAGCGAACTGTTCGGTCCCTCCCCGCTGGCCCGCATGCTCGCCGGGGACGCCTGCACCCTGGAAGAATGCCTCGCCCGAGTGCACCGGGACGACGTCTCCCGGCTACGCGCCGCACTGGAAACCGCCTACCAGGGCGGCAACTACGAGCAGCGGTTTCGCATGTTCGACCAGGTAGGAGACGAGCGATGGCTGTACGCGCGCGCCACCTACCTCGGGGGAGACCGGCCCCGACTGGTCGGCATCGTCGACGATATGACCGAGCACGTGCAGCTCGTACGCCGCTTGGCGGACCGCCGCCGCATCGAAGCAGCCCAGGGCCGTCAAGTCAACGAACTCGCCGCCAAATTGGTCTCCGCCACCACGGTGCAGGAGGTCACCAACCTGCTCAGCAGGGAGTTCACGCCTATTTTCGGCGGTGACGGCGCCCACGTCGTGCTGCTCGACGACACCGAGCTCCGCCTCTACCCGGAGAGCACGGCAAGCACCGGGCAGTGGCTCTACCCCGACAACCACCGGGACTCCGCCCACCCTGTCGGGGCAGTCCTCCACGACAGCCAGCCGCGCTTCTTCGAAAGCCGCTCCGAACTCTTGGAGCGGTTCCCCGCCCTAGGAGAGGCGCTCTGCCAGACTGACGACCACTCGTGGGCTTTCGTCCCGATGTTCGGGGACGGCAAAACCGCCATCGGCGTGTGGGTCGTGGCCTGGACCCAGCCCCACCACGCTACTCCGGACGAACGCGCCCTCCTGCTGACCTTGGCCGGACTCGCCGGGCAGGCCCTGCAACGCGTCAACCGCCAAAGCGCGGAACTGGAGCTGGCCGACGCCGTCCAACGGAGGATGCTGCCCCCGCAGCCCCCCGCCTTCTCCGAACTGGACGTGGCCGTGCGCTACCTTCCCGCCCGAGCTGGCTGGCGGGTCTGCGGCGACTTCTACGACGCCATCCGGCTTCCCGGGCGGCGGATCGGCCTGGTGGTCGGAGACGTCCAAGGCCACGGGGTGGAGGCTGCTGCCGCTATGGGACAGATCCGCATGGCGTTCCGCGCCTACGCCACCAACCAGAGCGATCCGGGAACCGTGCTCACCGAAACCAATCGGCTCCTCACCGAAACCGGGGAGATCGTCTTTGCGACCTGCGGCTACCTGGTGATCGACATTGACCTGGGACAGCTGCAGGCCGCCTGGGCCGGGCAGCCTCCCGTCGTGCTCGCCACCGAGTCAGGCTTCGAAGTGTGGGAGCCCGAGACCGGACCGCCCGTCGGGGTGGACGCGGAAGCGAAATACCCGGTGAGCTCCCGCCCGCTCCCTCCGGGAAGCACCTTGCTGATGTGCTCGGACGGGCTGGTGGAGAGCGCCGAAGTGAACATGGACGACGGCCTGGCCGCGGTAGGCAGCGAACTCAGCGCCAAAGTCACCGACGTCCACGGTGCGGCGACCGCGCTCGCAGAGCTCGCCCCCGCGGGACGCGGCGACGACATCGCTATCCTCGTCGCCCGGGTCCGCTGAGCCCCGGTGGCACGCCTCGGCGCGGGAGCCTGCGGCCTCCTCTCCGCGTTCACGCTCCTCACCCTCGTGCTGGCATGCAGCCAGCACGGGCCTTTCGGCTGGGACACGGCCCTCACCGAGACGGTCACCGCAGCGCGGACCCCAGCCGCGACGAAGGTGGCGGTCCTGCTCCACCGTGTCGGAGCATGGCCGTGGGGCGCCCTCCCGCTCACCGGGGTGCTTCTCCTCCCCTTGCTGCGACGGCAATGGTCGGCAGCGCTTCTAGTGGTGTCCGCATGGGCAGCCACCTCGCTGGTCGCGGTCCCAGCGGTCAAGTGGCTGCTCGACCGCTCCCGGCCGGTCGATCCACTCGTGTGGGAAGACACAGCCTCCTACCCGTCTGGGCATACTGCGTTCGCTGCGGTGCTCGCCGTCGCCGCCAGCGCGGTCTGCCCGCCCCGGGCCCGTCTCCCCACGGCCCTCTGCGGCACCGTCGTCGTCGCTGCCATGGCGTGGAGCCGGATCTACCTGGGCGCGCACTGGTTGACGGACACCGTGGGCGGAGCACTGCTTGGCAGCGGGATCGGGCTGCTGTGCTGCGGGCTGGGATACCTGCTGCGCCAGCGTTTCCGCGTCAGGCCCGAGTGAATCGGAGATGCCGGCCCGCCGCTACCGCGCCAGGGCAGCTGCACCAGGCGGCGGACTAGGCTGAAACCGTGTCCGAAACACTGTTCGACGACGCTGGAGCCGAAGCCCACCGGTCCCATGAACCGCTCGCGGTGCGGATGCGCCCGCGAACCCTGGACGAGGTGGTGGGGCAGCGGCACCTGCTGGGCGAGGGGAGTCCGCTGCGGCGGCTCGTGGAGGACGACGCGCCCATGGCGCTCCTCCTGTGGGGTCCGCCCGGCACGGGGAAGACCACACTGGCCACGGTGGTCAGCCGCGCTACCCGGCGACGCTTCGTGGAACTGTCCGCGGTCACCTCGGGGGTCAAGGACATCCGTGACGTTGTCGACGAGGCCCGACGCGAGCTCGGCATGCGCGGGGTCCACACCCTGCTCTTCGTCGACGAAGTCCACCGCTTCAGCAAGACACAGCAGGACGCCCTGCTGCCCGCCGTAGAAAACCGGTGGGTCAGCTTCATCGGCGCAACGACCGAGAACCCGTTCTTCTCGGTCATCAGTCCGCTGCTCTCCCGCTCGCTGCTGCTCACCCTGCACGCGCACAGCGATGACGACATTCGCACCGTGGTGCGCCGGGCGCTCACCGATGAGCGCGGGCTCGCAGGCCGCTACACCCTCACCGAGGAAGCGCTCCACCATCTCGTACGGCTGGCTGGGGGAGACGCGCGGCGCTCCCTCACCTATCTCGAAGCCGCCGCTCTGGTCGCGGGCGACCGCACGGAGATCACCGTGGCCGACGTGGAACGCGCGGCTGACCGCACCGCCGTCCGCTACGACCGCTCCGGTGACCAGCACTACGACGTGGTGAGCGCGTTCATCAAGAGCATGCGCGGCAGCGACGTGGACGCAGCTCTGCACTACCTGGCCCGCATGATCGAGGCGGGGGAGGACCCGCGGTTCATTGCCCGCCGCCTCGTGGTGCACGCCAGCGAAGACGTGGGGATGGCTGATCCCACGGCGCTGCAAGCAGCGGTGGCCGCGGCCCAGGCCGTCGAATTGGTCGGACTGCCGGAAGCCCGCATCAACCTCGCCCAGGCGGTCATCCACATCGCCCTGGCCCCCAAATCCAACGCGGTGATCACCGCTATCGACCGCGCGATCAGCGACGTGCGCGCCGGCAAGCTCGGCCCGGTTCCCGCCCATCTGCGTGACAGCCACTACCGGGGCGCTGCCGATCTCGGCCACGGGGCGGGCTATCGCTACCCCCACGACTATCCCGGCGGGGTCGTGGCCCAACGGTACCTGCCTGAAGGGCTGGACGGGGCAGAGTACTACCGGCCCACCACCCACGGTGCGGAGCGCCGGTTCGGTGAGGTGCTGCGACGGATTAAGGGTGTGCTGCGGGGCGGCTCCCACTGACCGTGGACGGGCCGGGTCTTTGCGGCGGTCTAGGGCCGCGCAGCTACGGGTGCCTGGTGTGGGCGCCGTGATGGATGCCTGGGAGTGCAGTGCCCTGGGCGCGGCGGTGCAAGGCCGTGTCTGCGCGGCGCCGGTGCTGTGAGCGGCGACCGGTCACCAGGCGCGGGTGGGAAGAGGGTTTTCTGCCGCGGCCGTCCAGACGATCCCGGAATCCCAAAAATGTGATGATCGTTGGAAGAAATCCGCCCGAAGAAGTGTCGCTTATCTGCAACAAAAGAGCAGAATGTCGTTTTTGGGAATTCTGGGGCGGCAGTGATGTGGTTCGCCGGGAGAGGTCTCCCTCGAACAGCACTCCCGGTTGCAAATGGTGTACTCTTCGGCGGCTCACCTGGGGAAAGGAGAATCTCCCCGGTGATGTTGCGGCATATCCCCAAAAATAGGGGTGATCTAGTCCTAGAGTGGGTTATTAGGGTCTTTCATCAAACTTGTTGAATGGCTGACAGCGACGCCTGTGAACGGACGTCGAATAGGGCGGGAACCACTGGATGACCGAGTACGCCACCGGAACGCCGCAGGGGGACGGCCGCTACCGCTACTTTTTTCGGGACGACAGCAGCGGTGACACGCAACGGGTCGAGGTACTCATCGAAGCGGTTGACCCGCAGACCGCCGAACAGTTAGCCGCCGAGGCAGCTTTGGCGGAACAGGCTACCGAGGCGGTCATGAACGAGACCGGAGGAAGATTCCCGCACAGCCTCGCCGAGTATGTCGGGACGAGAACAGGCACCAATGGCGCCCAGAGCACGCTCGTGCTGCGGATGCCCAAAGGAAGAGGACAGCCCTTCTTCCTGGAACCGAAAATCCAGCAGACACCCGGCATTCTTCCGGTCCCTCCCAAAGCGGTTCGCAAAATCGCCATCGACATCTACGAGGCGCTCACCGTCCTGCACAGCGTCGGCTACGTCCACGGTGCCGTGAACACCGAAAGCCTGGTGTGGAACCGGCGCGAGGCAGTGCTGGCCCGCTACCGCCGCATGGCCAGCGACCCCGACGGACGGCAGGGCGCCATCGACGTGGCCGACGCAGCCCGCCTGCTCTACCACGTCGCCATCGGACGACCCCTGAACGGCGACACACTTCCCCCCGGCGACCAGCGGGAACTCAACAGTCGACTGTTCGGCCTGGGTGACCTCATCGCCGCTGCGCTCGACCAGCAGGAGCGGCGCATCAGCGCCTCCGAAGCCTGGGCACGGGCCTCCCGCCTCGTGCCAGTAGAAAACAGCACAGCCGCCGCAACCCCTGCGGAGCGTCGGGAGGACAGCCCGGAGGAAGCCGAAGCGCGGCACAGGTTCCGGGCTATCCGGACTAGGCACGAGGACATCCGTCGCAGACGCTATCCCCCCGCGCCCCCGTCCGCCGAACCGCGCTGGACCCCTCCAGTCTCAGAGGAATTGCCGTCGCGGTCCCTAGGGCGGGTGCTGCTGGATGAAGGAATCGGGGCCTTCGCTCGCCGCCTGCTCGGCCGCATCGGGAAGCCGGCGGCAGCGGCCTCCCGGCTCGTGAGCGGAAAGGCGGCGGTGCTGCTCCTGGTGATCGTCCTTGTCGTACTGCTGGGAAGGATCCTGTGATGAGCTATCCGAGCCGCCCGGCGGACCTACCGCCGACGGTGAACTGTCCCTACTGCCTTTCCCACATCGACACCTCGCGCGCCAGGAGCGTGATCCGCAACATCGCCACCCAGGAGGTCGTGGACGACGTCACCGACGCGGTCCGGCGGCGCGGACTGCTCGGAGTCGCCTCCTACGACCGCGGCAACACCTACCTGGAATGCCGTCGCGAAGTGCGTCTCGACCTGGTGCAGGGGGAATACGACTATCCCGGCACAGCCGATCCCTTGGACGACATGACAACCGTCGTCATGAACCGTCCCGGGGAGGACAGCCCCACGGCCGCCTTCACCGACGGCATCGGCTTCGACGACCCGGAGGAAGACGAGTCCGCCGGTCCCTCGCCTTTCTCGCTGGCCGACGACGCCGACGAGGACGGGGACGGGTGGGAGAGCACCACCGGGGCCCAGCCCAGCCCTCCCCTCCCGCCGCCGGCAGACGAGAACGAACTGCCCGAACCGCACTACATCCCCTACGAGTACTGCCAGGTCCGGCGCACCCTCAACATCGGACTCATCGGAACCAGCAGTTCAGGCAAGTCGCACCTGCTGGCGGCGATGCTCTACCGGATGCAGGAAGAGGAGGAACGGCTCGCGGAGCTCGGTTTGAAGGTGGAACCCTTCGCCGAGATGTGGGAGTACTACGTGCAACGGGAGGACATCGCCGGATTCTTCGCCCCGGACCGGCGTACCGTCCTGCGCCGCACCAGCCGGAACGACCCCGTCGAGTTCCGCATGGCCTACACGGTCACTAGCACCTGGACCGGCGAAGAGACCGACTACGTGGTGAGCTTCTTCGACGTGGCCGGCGAGCTCTTCCTGGACTCCAAAGCACGCAGCCGCCTCCAGTTCATCTACGGCCTGGACGCGTACATCTTCGTCGCCGACGGGCAAGCACTGTACGGCTGGGGAGGGAAACGCCGCGGCCTGCGCCACCCCTCCGGGTTCAGCAACGTGATCAACAAGCTCCGCCAGAACGAACGGCTGGTGGCGCGCGCCAAGGGGAAGACACCGCAGAACCCGCTGCCGCAACCCGCAGTTGTGGTCCTCGCCAAAGCCGACCTCCTGCTCGCCCAAAAGGAGTACTGGGTCAGCAGGTGGCTGGAGCTTGACGACGACTTCGTGCTGAAAACCGTCGACGAGGAGAGCGAGGACGTCTACGTCTACTGCGCGACCAACGGGGCTCGGGAATGGCTGTACCCGGTCAACGCTTTCGAGGACGCCACCCTCCACTTCGCCTCGGCGACCGGATGCGAGGAGCAGGACGGGCACTACAACAAGCGGAAGTTCCGCCACATGCGTGTCCTCCGCCCCCTGCTGTCCCTGTTCGCCATGACAGGACTCATCGACCCGAAGACGATCAACCACGCCTATGTGAAAGGTGTGCGCGAACCGCTGTGAAGGGGGATGGGGTGAGCACAACCCGCGGAGAGCGGGACCAGCGCATCCACCAGGTGGTGTTCCGGTGGACCGACCAGCACCTGCTGGGCGGGCGCGGCATAGGCCCGGTGGGGACGTCCCTGGGCCAGCGGGACCTGGCCTGGTGGAGCGGCCTGTTGGACAACGGGGACCTGGTCGGACTGCTGCACCCCGACCGGCCCGCACTGGGACTGCTGCGGCCGCAGTCCCGTCCCGGCATGGCAGTGATCGTCCGCGCCGACGCGGTACCGACCTCGTCCCGGGGCTCCCACCAGCTCCACGCTCTCGTGGGAACGGCTGACGTGCTGACTGCGCGGCTCGCCTTCGGCCTGCGAGACTGGGACGGATGGCTGCCCCCTGCGGACGGTTCGCTAGCCGACCCGCAACTGCCGGCGCTCGACCCCGCGGACCTGGAAGCCGCGAGCACACTTCCTGGCCGAGCTGATCCGCAAGAGGTTGCGGCGCTGCTGCGGCACGTACTCCGCCACCCCGACTACCACTTCCACTTCGCCGGGGCGGCCAGCGACCCCTACGCTCTGGGACACGCACTGGCGAGCCTGCTGGACGTCTCCCTGATCGTGGAAGGGGACGTGCAAGCGGCCGCCGTCCAACCACGAATCGCGGTCACCGTAGAGAAGACCCACTTGCGCATCCCGCCCGCGCACTGGTACCGCAAGTCCCCTGCCAGCCGGGCGCCGCTGGAGGACTGGGCAGAGGACATCGGCTACCTGGTGGAACAGGTGCTCGCCGCCCCGTCACAGGCCACCCCGCGTCGCCCACAGGAACTCCTGCAGAGCCTGTCCCACCTGCGCTACCAGCGCCAGGGCTTGTACCGGCTGCTGCGGCAGGCGCTCCGGATCGACACCCAAGGGGAAGAAGTAGCCAAAGCCCGCCGCTACCTGGCCCAAGACGACGGCCTGCGCTGGGCGCAGGGAGAATTCACCACGCTGAGCCTCAGCGAGACGACCGAACTGTGCCGGTTCTGGCGGGACTGGCCCAGCATGCCCGAACAGCTCACCGCGTTCCTGCGGAGCAGGGTGGCTTCCCTCGCACTGGACTGGGAGGACACCCCCGAACTCGACAGCCTGCGCGCCGCAGGCCAGCGGCTGTTTACTTCTCCCAGCTCAGCCCACAAACGCAGCGAACAGATCCGACCAGTATTCGACCGGATAGCCCGCCTATGGCAGGAGGGGCAGGGGCGCTCCACCATCGACCGCGGCGTACTGCTGTGGCACGCGCGGCAACTCGCCGACCTGTCCGCCACAGAAGTCCAGGCCCTGGTGGAGAAACTGGAAGTCCCCGCAGCACACTTGATCGTCCTCGCTGCCCACTACACGGGGGACCCTGGGACCCGGGAGTTCCGCCGCGGACTGCTCGGCGCCCTGCAGCAGTGCGCCACCGCGACGCAGGACCATCAGGAAGCGGTCCGTGCGGAACTGCAGGAGAACGGCTTCTTGCTGGAGGCACTAGCCGACGAGACAGCGGAGCGGCGACGGGAGCTCTTCGGCAGTCTGCTCGTGCTCGGCTACGGGCCACCCCAAGCCGGCCAGACCGACCCCCAGTTGTCCCGCCAGTTGGAGCAGGAGCTCACCCGCGTCGGTGGGCACCCCCTGTTCCACTCCCTGCTGCCGATCGCGGCCCGACACCTCACCATCGCATCGCGGCTCCGGATCTGGCGCGAGTTTCCCCACGTGGGAAACGCTTTGCCGCTCGACGGTGCGAGCACCTACCTGGCGGGCAGGCTCCTCCGTGCTCAGACAGTGGAGGAATTCCTCCAGACTCTGCGCCTGCTCTTCGACTTGCGATGCACCGGCGCGCTGCAGGTGCACGAATTCCAGCAGGTGTGCCAGGAGCACGAATACTTCCAAGAAAAACTGTACGCCTTCCGCGACACAAAGGACCCCTACGGCGAGGCAGGGCTGGACATCATCTTCGCCTTGGCAGAGCTGATGTGGCTGGCCAGCGGAGAAATGCCCCCAGAGGACCGCGAACGCGCCCTTTCCGAAAAGAAAGTGCGGGAACTGGAGCGGGAGGAACGGTTCCCCGATCCCCCCTATTTCCGGCTGGCGCTCATCCGTGTCTCCGCCACCCACTGGGGCCACACCGCAACCTCGGAACGCCTGTGGAACAGTTTCCCGCTCCACCTGTCGGAGCACTTCCGGCGCCATCCAGGCCTGGTTCAGCTGGTCGGAGCCCCTCCCGTAGCCGAGACCGGCCGTCGTTGGGGGGCGCGAAGAAAGCTGTGGCCTAGGGCAGGGGAGGAGAGCACCAGGAACACGAGCGAAGCGCCTTCGCTCCCCCTGGACCCCTCCCACCCTGCCGTGGAGGACCGCGACTCCGAGATCAAGAGCCAGGATCTTTCGGAGACCCCGCACCGGGATGCCGGGAGGGCTGCGACAACCTACCGGCTGCCGGAGCCGGGTGGAGCCGCGCACGGTGCCGACGACAACACCACCGTGGTCGCCGACGAAGAGTGGGACGCTGAACCCTACGGCACAGGGCCGAGGCAGCACCGCAGCGACGAAGCCCCCCTGGTGTTTGCGCCTCCCGCTGCCGCTCGAAAACGGACCTGGCTGTCCCCTGTGGTGGAGGGCTGGCACCGGCTTCGGCGATTCCGCCCTTGGGCAGGGCGGACAACGCGGACCCGGAAACCAGAGAAGCAGTCCTTCACGTACCCGGGACTGGGGCCTTGGGCGCGAACTGCGTTGGCTGTGGTCGCCGCTGTCCTCATCATCCTCGCCGTCATCGCCCTGATTCTTTACTTCAGCTTCCGCCTGCTCAACAGCCCGGTGAACGGTGTTCCCCAATCAAGCCAGTCCGTTTCTGCCCCTCCGGCACCGAGCCCTACCTCTCCATCGCTGTCATCTGAGGAGACCTTCAGGTGAGCACCTCGAACAGCCGTGCCCACGACCTGGCCGCCATCGCTGAACAACTCGACCGTCACGCCAGCACCGCGCCACCGGCGAGCGCGCAACTACTGCGCTCTCTCGCACGCAGCCTGGCTGACGGCGGCGCAGACCTGGCAGCTACCGACCTGGTCGCCGCCTATCCACCCGACTCCCTCATGCCTGACCTCCCGCCGCCGCGCTGGATGAGCCTGCTGCTGTGGCTGCTGCGCGGGATCCGCGACGTCCTCATCTTCCTGCCAGTGTTCTGGACGTGGTACCAGCTCATGCAGGTGCTGTCCGCTTTCAGCGACGCCCCTGAGGGAGCCAACTTCCTGTACGGCTGGCAGCAGGGCGGTTTCACCGGTACCGGCCAGTTCGAACCGCTCAGCACCACTGCGCTCTGGGTCTGCATCTTCCTGCTCGGCGTGATCGGCGCGACCCTCCTCGTCCACCTCCTGGAGGGGATCACTGACGCGCTCAGCGACCGCAGCCGCGAGCGCGAGGAGATCACCCAGTTGCTGGCTTTGGCCACCTACCTGATTCCGGACCGCCCCGACTCGATGCGCACGGAGATCCGCGGCGCCAGCGAGACCCTGCAGGGGATCCGCCGGGCGATGGCCGGCATGGAGAACGCGCTGAGCGCCGCGACGGACAGCATGCACGGGGCCGCAGCCGACATGCGCCAAGCAGCCGACGGCATCGCCGAAGCGCTCGCCGGGGACCCCCGGGAACAGCTCATCCAGGCGCTCGACGAATGGCAGACCCGGATGGGGCAGCTCGCCGACGCGGTCCGCGAAGCCCGCACCCCCGCCGAACTCCTCGAAAGCCTCACCACGCTCACCCACAGCGCCGTCGAAGGCCAGGAGCGGTTCGGCGAGCAGACCCGCCGCATCCTGGAACTGCTGCAGCAGCAGACCACCCTCGTAGAGCGGAGTATCACCGAGTCTGCGCAGTTCGCTACGGACACAATGGACCGGGTCACCGCAGCCTTGGAGAAACTGGAACGGGTCTCCGAGGAGCTGGCCACGGCCCAGGACAAGCTGGGCGCCTTCACCGAACAGTCCAGCAACACCTTGCGGCGTGCCGTCGACGAGTTCACTGCTCTCTCCGACGAACTCGCCTTCTTCATTAAGACTGTGCAGCACGACGTGACCCGGCGTCGGAATGAGGAACTGGTGGGCGGCCGCGAGGAGGACTCATGGTCCTGACCAGACGCCGCGCACGCACCAGCAGTCGGATTCCAGCGATCCACTTGGCGGGCTGGCTCTTTGCTGACTTGCTGCTGGTGCTGTTCCTCGTCTCGCTCAGCGCACAGCACGCCCCCGAAGCCCCGGAACCCCCTCCGCCGCCCCCACAGAAACTGCTGAGCCCTGATTCCTGCGAATTCACGGTCCGGCTGGGCAGCGGATTCACCGTGGACCGAGACAGGGTCGTGTCCGAACTCGAACGTATCCTCTCCGATCCGGACGACAGCGACTTCACCACCGGCGACGGCTACGGCGAGCCCAGCGACAAGTGCCGGGAGCACCTGGCCGAGCGGCGGGAGATCGGTTTCGTCATCGCCTTCGGCAGCGGCAGCAGGGAACAGATCGGGGCAGCCAAAGAGTTCGCCGCCGACGTCACGGAGATCGCGATCGAAGAGATCCCCCAGTTCGCGAACGCGAAATACCGGGAACTGTGGACCGGAGGCAGCCCGGGGTCCGTCGAACTCTCCCTGTTCTTCCTGGAGTGAGGGGATCCGTCCCGGGGACCGTCAGCCCTGCCGGACGGCCTCGGCGAACCGCCGCGCCGTGTCCGCGGCGACCGAGGCGATGACCACATGGGCCAGCCCTTTGTCGGTGTTGGGGTCGGCCTGCACCACGGCTTCTTGCTGGCTGGCCCACCAGCAGGTGGGGCATTGCAGCGCCAGCACAGCCTTGCGGTGCCGGTCGAGTTCGTCGGTGCGCCGCCGGACAAGCAGCGCTGTCGCATACACTCGGTCGACCAGTTCCTGGTCCGGGGGCAGCAGGATCCGCGGATGCCCCAGCGCGTCGTGCTCCGCCCAGATCTGGTGCCGCAGCTCGCGCAGCGGCTCCCACGTGCGGTCCACGACGGCGACGACTTGGGAGCGGAGCCGCCGCAGCACCCGGCAGCCCCGCCCGAAATGCTTGCTCACGCACAGGACGTGCCGGCAGATATGCTGCGCCGCGTACTTTTCCACGATCACGCTGCGCTCCCCCAAGAGACGGCGCAGCAGAGCCTGTTCCCGCGCCCCACCGGAGGCCAACGCGACGAGTCCGTCCTCGTCGACGGGGTAGCCCCGATACCTGGGCCGCTCGTGCGGGGCTAGGAGGCTAGCGATCTCCGCAAGAGCCTCGTCCAGTTCGGCAGCCCCCAGGCGCGCCTCGGCGGCCCGGTGCACAAGGTCGCGCAGGCCGCGGTCGGCTCCCATGCGCCGTGCTTCGCCGAGGATACGCTCCTGGTTACGGCGCAGCCAGGGAACCGGATTGGCGTAGTGCTGCTGCATCTCCAGGACCAGCAGGGTTGCCGCGTCGCCTGTTTTCCGGGAGACGCGGGGCATGGCGAACGGCCGGGGGGAGCCAAGGGCGTCGAGCTCTTTCAGCAACTGCTCCGCGGTGGGGCGCTCCGCCGGGTTCTTCGCCATCGCCCGCACCGCGAGATCCGCCAGCGGCCCCCGGAAACCATGCAGTTCAGGCGGGGAGTGCAGCACCCGGTGCATAACTTCTTCGGGCGAAGGGGCGGTGAACGGCAGCTGCCCGGTCGCGGCGAACACCACGACACAGCCCCAAGCGAAGACGTCCGCGGGCGGGGCGGACACACCCCGGTACCGTTCCGGGCTGATCGTGCCCGCTGTACCGACGGGCGGGGCCCCGGTCCCGGTGAGCCCTGCGGCGCCCAGCGACCGTGCGATACCGAAATCCAGTACGACCGGTGTGCCGTCGGAGTAGACCATGATGTTGGAGGGTTTGAGGTCGCGGTGGACAATGCCCGCGCGGTGGATGGCGCACAGCGCGGCAGCGACCCCCCGGGCCAGCAAGAACAGGCGCTGGCCGGACAGCTTCCCGCACTGCTGCAGGTTGCGTCCCGGGACGTAGGCGGTGGCCAGCCAGGGGCGGCCCGCGGCAATCCCCGAGTCCAGCAGCGGGACTACATGCTTGTCCCGCAGCCGCTGCAGCGCGCGGACCTCCTCCTGGAACCGTCGACGCTGCTGGCTGATATCCGGGACCATCTCCGTGCGCATGAGCTTCACCGCTACGCGCCGCCCTTGAGGGTCCAGTGCGGCGTAGACGACACCCATGCCTCCTGAACCCAGGCGGCCGACCAAGTCGTAGCCGGGGATGCGGATGGCATGGTCGCTGGGGTGAAGGGGAGGAAGGTCAGACGGAAAACCGTGGGGCATTGGCGTTCCTGGTTCCGGGGGTTCTCCGTCGATTATCGACCGTCAGAGATCTCCGCGGTGCGGATTCCCGGAAACCGGGTGGAGGCGCGACGGGCGCGCCCCCACTCACGCCGTGGGCAGCGGGTAGAGTTCCGTGACCTTCGTGATCACCGGCAGACCCGTCTCCGGGTCCGGCTCCCCGAAGGTCACCTCGGCGATGACAGCATCGCCCCAGCTCAGATAGTTCCCCAGGTCGCGCCCGGTGACTTTGTAGGTTCCCCGGCCCTCTTCGTCGACATACACCTGGTCGGGGTTCAGGCAGAAGTGCGCGCACATCACCTCGGCGTCGGAGGCGATCAGCGCCTCCAACGGCTCCTCAACCCCCGGCACCGGGGCCCACGCTTCGCTCCACTCCTCCGGGGTGACCTCCCGACCGTTGAGCCCGGCGAACGCGTCGTCGCCGGAGGCGGGCTTCACCGGGGTGTAGGGCCACGGACCGGCCAGCAGGTGGACGTCGCTGGAACTGTCCAGGCGCACCACCAGGGTGCCGGTGTCCCACGCGGGAGGCGGCTCCTCCTGGGGCGCCTCCTCGGGAGCGGAGTCGGGTTGCGCGGTGACGTCCTGCGGTTCCGGATCGTCGCCGCGCAACGCGGACACGGCCCATACTCCACCGCCCAGCAGGAGCAGGGCCGCGGCAGCGCCGCCGCCCACCAGGGCAAGGAATCGCTTGTTCGGTCCCTTCGAACCCGATGGTCCGGTGGACGGGGAGGAAGCCGGTGGCGCGGCCGGAGCAGAGCTGCTGGACGACGGGGCCGACGCAGCCTTCGCTGGGGTGTCGGTGTTGGCTTCCGTGTCCTCTTGCGCTGTGACCGCGGTCGCAGCAGCACCGGAACTGGTGGGCCCGGTGCTGTCTGGAGCATCAGCAGCGGCAGCCGAGGAGGCCGGCTGCGCCGTGGAGCGGGACAGCAGGGGAACCGGCATAGTGAGAGACCTGAGGCCGCTCTTCTTGCCCCGGGCCCGGTCGTCCAAGTGGACCACGCGGGGAAGGAGCGCGGGTTCGACAATCCCCTGCCATTCCCGGGTCAAGACCCGGGTGACTCCGCTGCCCGGCCCGGCTTCACTGCCCACTGTGCCCAGGCTGGACTCCCACAGCGAGATCGAGGAGCGCACCAGTTCGCGGATGTTGGGCCGCTCCGCCGGGTCAGCCGCCAACGCCGACTCCAGCAGGGAACGGATCTCTTCTGCCGCATCGGAAAGGTCAGGAGAACCGGATGCGATGCGTTCCGCGACCTCCTCGGGGGTTCCCGTCCCGAAGGGAGGCTTCCCTGTGGCGGCGAACGCAAGGACGGCGCCCCAGGAGAACACGTCAGAGGCCGGGGTGGGCGCCTCGCCGCGCAGCCGCTCCGGGCTCAGCCAGGGTGTTGACCCCGCCGGAGCTGGCGCCTCACCTGACAGCGCGCAGTCCAGCAGCCGCGGTCCCGCCGAGCTGAGCAGCACACTGCTGGGTTTGAGGTCGCCGTGCACCACGTCCAGAGAGTGCAATGCGGACAGGGCTTCGCCCAGTCCGGCGGCCAGCGCAGTCAGCCGCCCCAGCCGCAGGGGCCCGCGCTGGTCGATGTACTGCTTCAGCGGCGTGCCCGGCGAATAGCGCGTGGCCAGCCACGGAGGCGTGCCGTGGACGTCGAATGCCACAGGCGGCACGTAACAGCGCCCGTCTACAGCGCCCAGCGTGCGGAGCCGCTGTTCGAGTCGGGTGCGTGCAGCCTCGTCTGCGACACGGGACGACGGGATGACCTTGACGGCAAGCAGTGCCTCCGGCTCCACGTCCGGGTGAACAGCAGCGTAGACGCTGCCTGTTTCCGTGGCGCCAAGCCGCCCCACGAGCACGTACGGCCCGATGGTGCGGGGATCCTCCGGGGCGGTGGGAGCCAGGTCAGGGGGGACCAGAACGGAAATCGTCCGTTCAGAACGTCGACTCATCGTGGTCCTGTCTCAAAAAATCCGAGGTGAAGTGCTGAAATGCACGTTAGTAGCCAGTCGGTGGTTTCCGTAATTATCCGGAGAACTCGGTCGTCTTGTCAGGCTGAGACATCTCTATCTTCCCTGCTGGGGCCGCCTTGGTGAATTCGCCACTCCGTGTATCGGCTTATCTACTTAAAGTGTTTGCCTTGCGGGTCCGATACGCGCAGCAGGAAGTGAGAGCACCGTAGCAAGAGAGGACCGAGAAAGGCTCGCCTCAGGTTCCGTAGCGGGCAAGGAAATCGCGATAGTGTCAGACCGATCCGGCTCTATTGTGCGGTGGCGGCCGCACCCTTGGGGCTGTCAGGCCGCCGGTGGAAAGCCGTCTGTGCCGACCCGGAGTCGGTCTGGTCAATTGCCTCAATAATCCCAATCGTTAGCGGAGTCCGCATGCTCACCGGAGGAGAACTCGCGGCCCTGGTCGCGTCCATCGTCTGGGCCGTGGTGGCTGTGTTCCTGTGCGTGGCCCTGGTCAAGCTCACCCGGTTGCTGACCGAGGCAACCAGGGCGGTGTCGGAATTCCGGGAACGCACCGCACCGCTGCTCGACGACCTTGCCGCCACGGTCGAACGCGCTCACGGATCACTCGACCGGGTCGAGGAGATCACCGCGAATCTCGCCAGCAGCAGCGAGGACGTCTCCACGGTCACCGCGCTCACCCGTTCCGCGGTCACCGGGCCGCTCATCAAGGTCGCGTCGCTCTCTTACGGCATGCGCCGCGTGCTGGGGCGCCGCAAAACCCTGGCGTTGATCCGTACCCGCCGCAGAAAGGAACGCGTGTGATCCGCAGAACCGTGTATTTTGTGGCCGGAATCGTGGTCGGCGGCTATGTGATGTACCGTTTCGGCCGCAGTGCCCGACTCTGGAGTCCGGGTGGTATCGCCGACCGGGTGGAGAAGCGGATCGGTTCCTACCGGGAGGCACTGCGGGAATTCAACGAGGACGTGGCCGAGGCGGTGCGCGACTACGAGGAGGAGCTGCTCCGCCGCTACGCTCCCGACTTCCAGCGTCAGGAACTCCCCGAGGCGTCCCGTTACTGACCAGCGCTGGTGGGTGGGGCCCGCAGAATTCTGCGGGCCCCACACCGCCGGACCTGGCTGCGGGACCGCCGTCGTCTCCTTTCGTCTGGACAGCACCTCTCAGTCCCGTCGCGGGGAGGCTGCCCGCTCCCGCGGCCACGTCTCCTGTTCCGCTTGCGACCGGTAGGCGGCTTCCTAGGGCGGATTGTCCGGCAATAGTGGGGAACACCTGCCCGGACAGGGCCGCAGGCCACGGGAGGGAAATCCACGGACAAGAGTGCCCGGCTCTACGGTCGAAACCCCGGCAAGGGGTCACAGGGGGCACACAAAGAAGTCTTTTTGTCAAAAAGCTCTTCGTGAAGAGCCTTGACCCACGACGACCGTATGAAGAATTTGTTTCCGGCGACAACGTTCGGAAAGAAAGACGACGTTTTATGCAATCTTCTCCCGTGCAGCGGAAAGAAGATGGTTTCCTTTGTCGCGGAAAGCATTGAGGGGATGCCTGCCGGAGCGGCGATTCCTGCGATAGGGAGCGGCCCACGACCGGGTCGTCCTCGCGGGCGGGGGTGAGGCGGCCGGCGGAGTGCCGTCTGCTGCGAGCGCAGCCCCGACACCCTTGGAGAAGCAGCAGCGCCGGAACCGTGAAGAAGTCCATGGGACACCGCGGTAGGGCACGAGCAGCGCGTCGCGGGAAACGAAAGATCATCTTCGTGATCCGGCGCGGAAAGCCCTGGAGCGCGAGTGGTGTGCTGCTGTTTCGGGATTCGAAGGGCGGGGACGGGCATCCGGAGTATCGGCCGGCAACCGCGTCGGGGCGACAAACGAATAAAAAGTTTCACACCCGGCAATCCGCTCGAATGGCCGCCCACAGTGAAGGGGAGGGTCAGGGAACGGAACACTCCCAGCGGAGCGGCTGGTCCACGAGCAGCGCATCCCTCCCGAGTACGGTCTGCGATCCCGTCCAGCATGGTCTCGGCCGCCGCTTCTTCATCGCTACCGAAGAACAGGTGTGCTGCGTGCGAGGGCAACGGTCTGTCATAGGAAGCAGAAACGGCCATGGGAGCGGATCTGGCGCTACCACCGCATGGGCCGCGGGCTGCACCCGGCGGACACGGCGGTGGTGTTCGGCTGCCAGAACTGGGCGTAGCCACCTACGCAGCACAGCTCTACCCCGCCGGATACTTTCTTGGAAACTCCTCGCCGAAGCGGGCCTCCGCCCCGCCCTGGTGCTGCTGGTGACCATGCCTTATAGGGGACGTCGTGCCTGCGCCGCTATCCGCAGGCTCTGGCCCGAGGCGGAGGCGGGCTGCGCGTCCGAACCGGTGGCCTTCCCGACTACCTGGCCGGTATCGGCAACGCCCGGCTGGTCATCGACTGCCACGCCCGCAGGTTTGCCGTTGCACCGCACGTGCCCGAGAACGTCCACACCGCCTACCAGGCGCTGGTCAACGCCGGGTCCACCAGCGGCTGACCCAACCCTGACGTTGTTTTTGCGGTGCACTGGCCCGGGGAAAACCCGGTTGTCCAGCAGTGATCCTCCGCGTGCCGAACCCGGGAAATACCGGTCTCATCCGCACCCGAGATCACAAGGGAGTCACTGCGCGACAGATACCGCTAAGATCCTGAACCGCCGTAATTCCCCGGTTTCGGGCGTGTCCTATTCTGCTGTGCATCACATCACCCAGCGAGTAGCCTGGGGCGGTGGACGGTGCGTGACCATGGTCTCCCTGGTGGGGAGAGCCGCCGGGGTACTGTACCGACCGCGTCAGTAGGGTGTCTCCGGTTTTCGGGGCCGCTGAGCCGGCGTGGAATGGGAAACGTCCACGTATCGTTCGCTCTACCATAGGCGCCTGATATCCGCTTACCTGCCAAACCTCGACCGGGCGCCTCACTCCACTCGACCGGTCGACTGGAGTCCTATTCACCAGGAGGGCATCACATGAAGTCGGCAGAGATCGCTCGCCGCTTCCTCGCATTCTTCGAGAAAAACGGACACACCGTGGTGCCCTCGGCAAGTCTTATCGCTGAGGACCCCACACTGCTGCTGGTCAACGCGGGCATGGTGCCGTTCAAGCCGTACTTCCTCGGCCAGCGGACTCCGCCCTACCCGCGCGCCACCAGCGTGCAAAAGTGTGTACGCACCATTGACATCGACGAAGTCGGCAAGACCACCCGGCACGCCTCCTTCTTCCAGATGCTGGGCAACTTCTCCTTCGGCGACTACTTCAAGGAGAAGGCCATCCCGCTCGCCTGGGAGCTGCTCACCACCTCGGTGGCCGACGGTGGCTTCGGCTTCGACCCGGAACGCCTGTGGGTCACCGTCTACCTGGACGACGACGAAGCCGCGACCATCTGGCGGGAGAAGGTAGGACTGCCCGAGGAGCGCATCCAGCGGCGCGGCAAAGCCGACAACTTCTGGTCGATGGGTGTGCCCGGACCGTGCGGACCCTGCTCGGAGATCTACTTCGACCGCGGCCCCGAATACGGCGCTGAAGGCGGCCCCGTAGCCGACGAGGACCGCTACCTCGAAGTGTGGAACCTCGTGTTCATGCAGTTCGAGCGGGGCGAGGGCAGCGGCAAGGAGGACTACCCGATCCTCGGGGAGCTGCCCAGCAAGAACATCGACACCGGCATGGGCCTGGAGCGCATGGCCGCCATCCTCCAGGGTGTCGACAACATCTACGAGACCGACACCCTCGGCCGGATCCTGCGCCGCGCTGCGGAGCTCACCGGCACCACCTACGGGGAGAACGAGCGCGCCGACGTGAGCCTGCGGGTCATCGCCGACCACGTGCGCACCGCCACCATGCTGGTCGCCGACGGGGTGCGGCCTGGAAACGAGAAGCGCGGCTACGTGCTGCGCCGTATCCTGCGTCGGTCGATCCGCAACCTGCGCCTGCTCTCCGGGGACGAGTCGTTCCACATGCACGACCTCACCGCGGTCGCGATCGACGCGATGGGCGACCAGTACCCCGAGCTGCGTGCCGACGCGGACAAGATCCACAGCATCATCGACGCGGAAGAGAAGAACTTCGCGGACACGCTGCGGGCCGGCACCACACTGTTCAACCGGGCGGTCCGGCGCACGAAGGAGACCGGCGGCACCGTGTTCTCCGGCGCCGACGCGTTCCAGCTGCACGACACCTACGGTTTCCCCATTGACCTGACGCTGGAGATGGCCGCCGAGCACGGCCTGAAGGTCGATGAAGAAACCTTCCACCAGCTCATGCAGCGCCAGCGGGAGACCGCCAAGCGCGACGCGCAGGCCAAGAAGCTCGGCAACGCCGATATCAGCGTCTACGGCAACCTGTTGGAGACCGGCGGCCCCACCGAGTTCCTCGGCTACACCGACTCGGAAAGCGAAGCCCGGGTGCTCGGCATCATCGTCAACGGCGAGTCCACCGGGGCGGCCCGCAAGGGCGACCAGGTGGAACTGGTGCTCGACCGCACCCCCTTCTACGCGGAAAGCGGTGGCCAGCTCGCTGACAAGGGCACGATCACCGTGGACGGCCGCGGCGTCGTCGACGTCGAGGACGTGCAGAAGCCCATCCAAGGCCTGTTCGTGCACCGCGGCACGGTCCGCGAGGGCGAAGTCGTCGTCGACGACACCGTGCACGCCGCGATTGACACGGGTCGGCGCGCCTCCGTGTCCCGCTCGCACTCGGCGACCCACCTCATCCACTCTGCGCTGCGGAACACCCTCGGCCCGTCCGCAGGCCAGGCAGGGTCGGAGAACCAGCCGGGACGGCTGCGCTTCGACTTCACCTCGGACAAACCGCTCGACGCTACGGAAATCGCCCAGGTCGAGGAGGAAGTCAACGAGGTACTCGCCCGCAACATCGAGGTCCAGTACCTGGAGACCACCCTTGACGAGGCGCTCCGGATGGGCGCGCTGGCCATGTTCGGGGAGAAGTACGGCAACCGGGTGCGCGTGGTCGACATGACCGAGTACTCCCGCGAGCTGTGCGGCGGCACCCACGTGGCGGCGACCGGGCAGCTCGGCCTGGTCAAGGTGCTCGGGGAATCCTCGGTCGGCTCCGGGGTGCGCCGCGTGGAAGCGCTGGTCGGCTTGGACGCGCTGCGCCGCGTCTCCACCGAGTCGGCGCTGGTGGGACAGCTTTCCGAGCAGCTCAAGGCGCCGCGCGAGGAACTGCCGCAGCGCATCGACAGCCTGGTCTCCCGGCTGCGCGCCGCGGAGAAGGAGATCGAGCGGCTGCGCGCCGCCCAAGTCCTCCAAGCCGCCGGAAAGCTGGCGGAAAGCGCCCGCGACCACGGCAACAGCCGCGTGGTGACCCACCGGGTTGAAGACGGCACCACCGCCGACGACATGCGCAAGCTCGCGTTGGACGTGCGCGGCCGGCTCGGTGAGGACCGGCCCGCGGTGGTGGCGATCGCCGGCGTGCCCAGCGACCGCCCCGTCGTGGTGGTGGCGATCAACAAGGAAGCCCAACAGGCGGGCTTGAAGGCGGGCGAGCTGGTCGGCGTGGCGGCCCGTGCACTCGGCGGTGGCGGCGGCGGCCGTCCGGACATCGCCCAGGGTGGCGGCAGCGACGTGACCGCCATCGACACGGCGCTGCGCCTCGTGGAACAGAGAGTGGCGGGGTCGTGAACAGAGGGCGGTGGCTGTCGCCCTGGCCACTGGCCACGGGAAGGCCAGGGGACGTGAGCGCCGGTGCCGTACGGGGAGTTCTCTGGTGAGAACAGGAGTGCGGCTCGCTGTCGACCCCGGAGCCGCCCGGATCGGGGTGGCCCGCAGCGATCCCGACGGGATTCTCGCTATCCCCGTGGAGACAATCCGCCGCGGACCGGGAGATCTCGACAGAATTGCCGCCCTTGTGCTTGAGTACGAAGCTCGGGAAGTCATCGTTGGCTATCCGGCGTCACTGTCCGGAGCCGAGGGGCGTGCCGCCCGCGCGGCGCGCGCGTTCGCCAAAGCGCTTGCGCGCAGGCTCGCCCCGGTTCCGGTGCGACTAGTCGACGAACGGCTGACCACGGTGACCGCGGAGCTCCACCTGCGCACGGGCGCTTCATACCGCAAACGCGGGGCCCGTGGCGGCAGAGCCCGCCGATCGGTCATTGACCAGGCGGCAGCCACTGTCCTTCTCCAGAACGCCCTCGACACCGAGCGGCGTACCAAGCTGCCTCCCGGTGAACTCGTCGAGGGGACGCCATGAACGGCAACGACCACTATGACGACCGCCCGCGCCGCGCACGCCGGCCCGACCCGTTGACGGACCCCTGGCCGCCGCCACGGGATACCGACGCGGCCCCTACCGGGGCGAGGGCCGCCGACTATGAGGGACGCGGATACCGGGACGAGTACGGGGTAGGGCACCGGCGCGGCACGGAGGTCCCCCGACAGGACGGCTTCGCATGGCAGCCCTCCTCCGCCACGCAGACCACCGCTCCCACCGGGGGAGCGGAACCGCTGGACGGGACGGAACGCCCCCGCGGACGGCGGAGACGGCCGGGGCCCGCGGACACCGGCTCCTTCCCGTTCCCGGTGTCGGAAGCCGAAGCCTTGCGTGAGCAGCCGCGCGGACGGCGCCGTAGACCCGAGAGCGACGAATCCGCCCGCTGGGCCCCCGAGTCGGACCCGCTATTCGACGGCAGGGGGGCACAGCCCGCAGGGCCGCGGTCGGCAGAACGCTACGACCAGCCGCCCGACCCTTTGACGGCTTCGGCGTATGCGGGGCGCCGCGCCAGGTCCGCCCACCCCGCGGAATACCCGCAAGGGCGGGGCACCACCCCGCTCCGCGACGAGCAGCGGCCCGGTACAGCGTGGTCGGATGATCCGCTGTGGTCCCCTGCCGACCCCGGCAGCCGCAGAGAAAACGACGACATCCTGGACGGCCGCACCCGACGGCGGCAGCCGAGCGCCGACGAGGACCGGGACATCCCCAGACGAGGCCGCCGAGCCCGTCCTCCCGCTTTTGACGAAGCGGACAGCGCCCCGCCGCGGGGACGCCGCTCCCGTACCGTCTCCCCGCAGACCGGGGAGACACCGACCGCCACGGCGAGCCTAAAGACACGCGAGACCGATCTCGACGACGAAGACTCTGACGCACTCCCGTTCCCGTTCACCGAGGACGAAGACGACGAGGCCCCGCCCCGGCGCTCCCGCAGGGGCCGCCACAGCGGCCGACGGGCTGCCGGTCGCCGAGCCAAGAGCAGACGGCAGCGGAAGAAGAGCAAAGTCGCACTCGCCAGCGCCCTGATCGTGTTGAGCCTGTTCCTGGTGTCCGCCGGGACAGGCGGCTACCTGCTCCTGCGTACCTACATCATTCCTCCGGACTATTCCGGGGAAGGCAACGGCGAAGTCGACATCGTCATCGAGGAAGGCGACTCCGGAACCGTGATCGCGGAGAAGCTGCACCAGGCCGGGGTGATCGCGAGCGTGCGCGCGTTCACCAACGAAATCCGCTTCTCCGACATCAACTTCGTGCCCGGCACTTACCGGATGCGGCTGGGGATGAGCGCGGAGGCGGCGGTCGCCCTGCTGCTCGACCCGGAGAGCCGTATCGCGCTGAACGTGACTATTCCGGAAGGACTGCGCGCCGAGCAGATCCTGGACCGGCTGGCTGAGCAGACCGGAATCCCCCGGGAAGAGTTCCAGGAGGCCTACGAGGACCACGAGTCGCTGGACTTGCCCGAATACGCCACTCAAGGGCCGGAAGGGTACCTCTTCCCCGAGACCTACGAGTTCGACCGCAGCGCCTCTGCGACTGAGATCCTCCAGCAGATGGTGGCGCAGTACCGGAAGGTCGCTGCCGAGATCGACCTGGAGAACCGGGCAGCAGAGGCAGGATTCGACCCGAACGAGATCATGGCGATCGCCGCGATCGTGCAGGCCGAGTCCGGAAAGATCGAGGACATGGGGAAGGTCGCCCGGGTCATCTACAACCGCCTGGACGACGGCATGTACCTCAAGATGGACAGCACCTGCTTCTACGCCCTCGGCGAGTACGGCATCGCGATCAACCGGGACCAGCAGGACCGGTGCCGCAACGACGAGACCGGATACGACACCTACTTCCACGAAGGACTCCCGGTCGGCCCTATTGTCAGCCCTGGTAAAGATGCCATCGAAGCTGCGCTCGCCCCGGAGGAGGGGCCCTGGCTGTTCTTCGTGACCACCGACCCGGAGAACGGGGTCACGAAATTCACGGACAGCGAAGCCGAGTTCTGGGAACTGGTCAACGAGTTCAACCAGAGCCAGAGCGGCTGAGCTGCGTCTCCCATGCCAGGCTGGAGCAGAGCAAGCCGACGGTTTCCCCCCGGAGGAGGACATTCGTGAAGCGAGCGGCCGTCCTCGGTTCGCCGATCTCCCATTCCCTCTCGCCGGTGCTGCACACGGCGGGCTATACCGCGCTCGGTATCGCGGACCAGTGGCATTACGGCCGTTACGAATGCGACGAGCACGGTCTCGCCGCGTTCCTTGACCAGTGCGACGAGTCCTGGGCGGGCCTCTCGTTGACCATGCCGCTCAAAAAGGTCGCGCTGACCCTCGCAGATGAGGTGGAGGACACGGCCGCAGCGGTCGGGGGCGCGAACACCATCATCTTCGACAAGGGGCGGCGGCACGCCTACAACACCGACGTCACGGGGATTACCGAGGCGCTGCGTGAGGCGGGCATCCACCGGCTTGACACGGTCACCATCCTGGGGGCGGGGGCGACCGCCGCGTCCGCACTCGCTGCTGTGCGCCGGCTCGGCGCTACCGAACCCGGCGCGGTCACCGTGCTGGCCCGTGACCTTTCCCGGACCCGGGACCTCGCGGCTGCGGCGGAGCGGATGGGCGCCCAGGTGAAGTTCGCGCTGCTCACCGAGATCGACCAGCACGTGCATGCGGATCTGGTGGTGTCGACGCTTCCCGCGGGGGCAGCCGACCAGTGGGCGGAGCCGGTGGCCGCGGCGAAGACCCCGGTGTTCGACGTCGTCTACGCCCCGTGGCCTACCGTGCTGGGGAGCGCAGCCGCCGCAGCGGGAGCGGTGGTGGTTGGGGGGTTCCCCATGCTGCTGCACCAGGCGGTGGCCCAGTTGACCCTGATGACGGGGTACGAGGCCCCGGTTGAAGCGATGCGTGCTGCCGGCGAAGCAGAGTTGGCGCGCCGGGCAGCGCGGAATAATCTGGACACGTGAGTGTTGTCACTCGTGGGGAGTCCCGAGAGCGGTGACATCCGGTGCCAAGGAACGTCCTTAACGGTCCGGTTTCTTGGTAGAGTAGGCAACGACCTGATCCGGTGCAGGTACGCGCGCCGGACCGCAAGCGGAGGAAGAACCTCCCACCTGTAGTGCCTGCGGGTGCCACGGGTTCTGGTAGTAGCCACAGGGCGAGCGGAAAGCCGTGCGGCGTTCCGTCCCTGTGGTGGTTCGACCCCGCTTGCATTAGCTGGCGGGGTTTTCGTTGTTCCGGCATATGCCGCTCTGGAGACCCCCGCAAGGTAAGCGAAAACCCGACGAAACATGAGGGAGGGGTCCCATCAGCGCAGAGCCCCGCATTAACGACCGTATCCGGGTGCCCGAGGTCCGTCTCGTCGGCCCCAATGGGGAACAGGTCGGTATCGTTCCCGTGGCTGACGCCCTGCGTCTGGCGCAGGAGGCCGATCTCGATCTTGTGGAGGTCGCGCCGACCGCGCGCCCGCCGGTCGCCAAGCTGATGGACTACGGCAAGTTCAAGTACGAGTCCGCGGTCAAGGCCCGGGAAGCGCGCAAGAACCAGTCGAGCACGGTCATCAAGGAGATCAAACTCCGTCCGAAGATCGACCAGCACGACTATGAGACCAAGAAGGGTCACGTCGAGCGGTTCCTCCGGAGCGGGGACAAGGTCAAGGTGACCATCATGTTCCGCGGTCGTGAACAGTCCCGACCGGAGCTGGGGTACCGTCTCCTGCGGCGACTGGCTGAAGACGTCCAGGAACTGGGTCAGGTCGAATCCCAGGCCAAACAGGACGGCCGCAACATGGTCATGGTCCTCGGTCCGCACAAGCGGCGCGGCGACCAGAAGGCCGAGGCGCGCGCTGCGCAAGGCGGAAAAGGGCGCGGTAAGCGCGGTTAACGCCGAGAAGAATTTCGGTCGAGGCGGCTGAGGACATCCGCCCGACGTATGAAGGACAAGCGCGGTCGCGCGGCCCTGTCCGGGTCGCGCACCCCGCTTTCTTCATGCGCCGGGTGGGAGTTACGCCGCCCTGGATGGGCGGCACACCAATCGGAAGCGAAAAGGAGCGACGGCGGCATGCCGAAAAACAAATCCCACAGTGGGGCTAGTAGGCGTTTCCGGGTTACCGGCACCGGCAAGATCATGCGTCGCCGTACCAACAAGAACCACCTGCTGGAGCACAAGCCGAGCAAACGCACCCGGCGCCTGAGCGTGGACGTGCAGGTGTCTCCGGCCGACGCCAGGAAGATCAGGAAGCTGCTCGGCTGACCCGAACCCCGCAGTTCTAGGGACGCGGTCGTCGGCGGTTCCGCGCCCCGCCGCGCAGCCGTGTGCGGCGGAGACCGCACCGGGCCAGGAATCTCCGCCGAACTTCCTGGTGACTATCGCCGGACGGTGCGTCCGGAACGTCTGTCTCAATCGAGGAGTCACAAGTGGCACGCGTCAAGCGGTCTCTCAACGCAAAGAAGAAGCGCCGGGTCGTTCTCTCGCAGGCCAAGGGGTACCGTGGCCAGCGGTCCCGCCTCTACCGCAAGGCCAAGGAGCAGATGCTCCACTCGATGACGTACGCCTACCGGGACCGCAAGGACCGCAAAGGCCAGTTCCGTCGTCTGTGGATCCAGCGCATCAACGCGGCCTCTCGCGCGCACGGTCTGACCTACAACCGTTTCATGCAGGGGCTCAAAGCAGCCGGCATCGAGGTGGACCGCCGTATGCTCGCTGAGCTCGCGGTCAACGACGCCGCCGCTTTTGCCGCGCTGGTCGAGACCGCCAAGAAGGCTATCCCCGCGCCGAGCGAGTCCGCGGCCTAGCGACGGTGTAATCGACAATGGCGAGCCACGAGTTCACAAGCATTCGGTCTCCCAGAATCAAGGGAGCTCGTCGGCTCGCCAAACGTGCTTTCCGACAGCGCGAACGGCGTTTCCTCGCCGAAGGCCCCCAGGCTGTCCGGGAAGCGCTCGACCTGCCTGACGTGGTGCACGAACTGTATGCGACCGCCGAGGCGATGCAGCGCCACACCGCTCTCATCCGCACCGCCGAACAGGCAGGTATCCCCGTCCACCGGGTCACTTTGGACGTGATGGGGGAGCTGGCGCAGACAGTGACCCCGCAAGGGCTGCTGGCGGTCTGTTCTTTTGTCGACGTTCCCCTGTCCGCGGTGGACCGGCCGCGACTGGTCGTGGTTCTGTCGCACGTCCGCGACCCGGGGAACGCGGGCACTGTGCTCCGCAGTGCGGACGCCGCGGGGGCGGACGCCGTCATTTTCACTGACGCCTCCGTGGACCCGTACAACGGGAAGTGTGTGCGGGCTTCAGCCGGCAGTCTCTTTCACCTCCCGGTCGTGGTGGGCGTGCGGATCGAAGAGGTCACCGGTTTCCTCCGGGACGCCGGGCTCACCCTGCTTGCCGCGGACGGTCAAGGGAAACGCACTCTCGATGAGGCCGCTGATGCAGGCATGCTCACCGGTCCGGTGGCGTGGATCTTCGGCAATGAGGCATGGGGACTGCCGCAGGAAACCCTTGCGCTCGCCGACGAGACGGTCAGTGTCCCCATCTACGGCCGCGCTGAGAGCCTCAACCTCGCTACTGCCGCGGCGGTCTGCCTCTACGCCACTGCCCGGGAACAGCGCCGCACCCGCCTTTCCCCCTCGTCTTGACGCACTACCGGGGATCGCCGCCTGGCCGCCCCCGTTATGCGTCTCACGCGTGGCAATCCCAGATACGGGTAGCACACCTGCGCGGCCTGCCATCTATGCGCTGAGCTGTTCCGGAGCGGCCGTACCCCGGTGGATGACCTGATCTGGACCGTTGGCGCGGGAAGCGGAGGCTTGCCCGGTTCCCTAGGGGTACCGCTACGCTCCTCGTCTCGGAGCCCCGCGGTCCGGCGACACCCCCGCCCCCGTGCCTGCGGTACGTCAGGAGACGTGCCGCGCGCGTAGCCGCCGCGACCAGCGGGTAACGACCTTTCCGGGAGCGGTGTCCCGGGGAGCGTCGGACACTGGCGGTGCATAACCAGGACTGTGCCGCTAGAGCAAGCGGCAGGAACGTGTGCAGAGGGCTTGGGAGGCGGTCGTGAGTAGCGGCCAGGCGACAGTCAGTGACCATGGTGGGTGTGCGGCTCTGCTGTCGGACGAGGACCTTCCCGACGGGCTGGTGGTCGCAGACGACCAAGGCCGGGTGATCACCTTCAACCGCATGGCAGCCCGTCTCACCGGGGTGCCAGCAGACCACGCCCTCGGCAAAGACTTCCGCGATGTACTCCCGCTCCACGACCCTGAAGGCCGCGACTGGTGGAAGTGCACCGACCCCTACGGGGGGCTGCGGATCCGCGTCCGCCAGCCGGAGCGGCGACTCCTGATGCCTGACGGCCGCGAACTCATGGTGGCCGCCCGCTACGTCCGGGACACACCCTGCGGGGAGGTGGTCCGGCTCGTGGTGACCCTGCGCGACGCTTCGTCCCGGGCCACTTCGGAGCGGTCCAGCGCCAACCTGGTGTCCATGGTCGCCCACGAGCTGCGCTCCCCGCTGACCAGCGTCAAAGGTTTCATCGCCACGATGCTGGCCAAGTGGCACCGGCTCACCGACACGCAGAAGATCTTCATGTTAGAGACGGTGAACGCCGACGCGGACCGGGTCACACGGCTCATCACTGAACTGCTCGACGTCTCCCGGATCCAGTCCGGCCGGATGGAAGTGCGCCGGCAACTGGTCGACCTCGGTGAACGGGTCCGCCGCATCATCGCCGGGCGTGTCGCGGCAGGCGAGCCGGAGGACCGTTTCCGGCTGGATGTCCGCGGTCCACTGCCCGAAATGTGGCTGGACGTCGACAAGATCGATCAGATCATCACTAACTTGGTGGAAAACGGGCTGCGGCACGGCGCTGGTACTGTCACGATAGTGATCGAGCCGTACAAGGGAGGAGCAGCCGTGTCGGTGCGCGACGAAGGCGAGGGCGTCCAGCCCGAAGCTGTCCCGCGCGTCTTCCGCCAGTTCTGGCGCGGCAAACGCCGCGGAGGCACCGGCCTGGGGCTGTTCATCGTCAAGGGCCTGGTCGAGGCCCACGGCGGCACGATCACGGTCGGCCGTGCGCCCAGTGGCGGCGCCGAGTTCCGATTTACCGTGCCCGCCGGCACTCCCGAGTTCGTGTAACGGACTCGACGGCGGCGGGCTTCGCGAGCACTTCCCCGTTGGTTTGTGTCCACCCGCCGCACGGCGGTGGGCCGCGATATTCCGTCCCGCCCACGTCGCGGGATTGCGAGGCAACCACCCTATGTCTGCACCCAATCACTCCTACGACCCGGTCGAGGTGACGCCGCTTCACCCGGACGAGGTCGCACGCATGCGCGATGAAGCGCTCGAGGCTATCGCCAAGGCTTCCACACTGGAAGAACTCAAAAAAGTCCGGATCGCCCACGCCGGGGACCGCTCCCCGCTGGCCTTAGCGAACCGGGAGATCGGCGCCCTGCCGCCCGCGGCGCGGGCTGATGCGGGCCGGCGGGTGGGCGGTGCCCGGCGCGAGGTCAACGAGGCGCTCAAAGCGCGCCAGGCGCAGTTGGAAGAGGAGCACGAGGCGCGTGTCCTCGTCGAGGAGACGGTTGACGTCACCCTGCCCTACGACCGGATTCCCCGCGGGGCCCGGCACCCGCTGACCACGATCGCCGAGCGGATGGCGGACATCTTCGTCGGCATGGGCTTCGAGATCGCTGAGGGGCCGGAGGTCGAAGCCGAGTGGTACAACTTCGACGCCCTCAACTTCCTGCCCGACCATCCGGCCCGGACGATGCAGGACACTTTCTTCATCGCCGGCCCGGACGGTGAAGAGTCCGGCATGGTGCTGCGTACGCACACGTCGCCCGTGCAGGTGCGCGCACTGCTGGACCGCGAGCTGCCCGTCTACGTGGTCGTCCCCGGCCGCACTTTCCGCACCGACGAACTCGACGCCACCCACAGCCCGGTCTTCCACCAGTTGGAAGGACTCGTGGTGGACGAGGGGATCACGCTGGCGCACCTGCGCGGCGCCATCCAGTTGTTCGTGGAGCGGATGTTCGGCGAAGGGCTGCGCACCCGCATGCGCCCGTCGTACTTCCCGTTCACCGAGCCTTCCGCCGAAGTGGACATGGAGTGCTTCGTGTGCCGGGGTGCCTCCGTAGGCAACCCCGAGGCCCCCTGCCGGACCTGCTCCTCGGAAGGGTGGATCGAAATCGGCGGCTGCGGCGTGGTCAACCCGCGGGTGCTGGTCGCCGCTGGAGTGGACACCGAGCGGTACAGCGGCTGGGCTTTCGGCCTGGGCATTGAGCGGACGCTGATGTTCGCCCACGGGGTTAAGGACATGCACGACATGGTCGAAGGTGACGTCCGGTTCACCGCGGCCTTCGGGATGGAGATGTGATGCGGGTTCCCGTTTCCTGGCTGCGCGAATACGTCGCACTGCCTGCCGAGGCCACCGCGCGCGAGCTGGCCGACAAACTGATCAGCCTGGGCCTGGAAGTCGAGACTGTCGAGGAGGTCGGCGCTGACATCAGCGGCCCCATCGTGGTGGGCCGGGTACTGACCATCGAAGAGCTCACCGGGTTCAAAAAGCCCATCCGGTTCTGCACCGTGGACGTGGGCGACGCCAACGGTACGGGGGAACCGCAGGGCATCATCTGCGGTGCCCGCAACTTCGCCGAAGGCGACCTGGTCGTGGTGTCGCTGCCCGGCGCGGTCCTGCCCGGCGGTTTCGCGATCTCGGCCCGGAAAACCTACGGCCGCATGTCGGAGGGCATGATCTGCTCGGCGAGCGAACTGGGCCTGTGGGAGGACCACGAGGGCATCATCGTGCTGCCTGAAGGGTTCGCCGAGCCCGGCACGAAGGCCGACGACCTGCTGGGGTTGCGTGAGTCGGTGCTGGACATCGCGGTCACCCCGGACCGGGGCTATGCGCTGTCCTTGCGCGGTATCGCCCGGGAAGTGGCCGCTGCCTACGGTGTGGAGTTCACTGACCCGGCGGTCCGCCCGCTGCCGTCCGCTGCCGAGGGCGGCTATCCCGCGAGTGTCGCCGACCCGGCGATCTGCTCCCGCTACGTGCTGCGCGGTGTCACCGGATTCGACCCGGCCGCGCCCACACCGCTGTGGATGCGCCGCCGACTCCACCTGTGCGGGGTGCGTTCCATCTCGCTGGCCGTGGACATCACCAACTATGTGATGCTGGAGTTGGGGCAGCCGTTGCACGCCTGGGACCGCTCCACCCTGCGCGGTCCGATCGAGGTCCGCCTCGCCCGGCCCGGCGAGAAGCTGGAGACCCTCGACCACGTGGTGCGCGCCCTGGACCCCGACGACATCCTCATCACTGACGAGTCGGGGCCGATCAACATCGCGGGTGTCATGGGCGGTCTCAGCACCGAGATCCGGGAGACGTCCACGGACATCCTCATTGAGGCGGCGCACTTCGACGCCGCGCATATCGCCCGCACCTCCCGCCGCCACCAGTTGTCGTCGGAGTCGTCCCGCCGTTTCGAGCGTGGGGTGGACACCGACATCCAGCTCGCCGCGGCGACCCGCGCAGTGGAGCTGCTCGCGGAACTCGGCGGGGCGACGATCGAGGACGGGATCACCCACATCGACCACACGGTTCCCCGGGAACCCATCGTGGTCCGGGCGGGGCACGCAGGCCGGGTCGCGGGCGTGGACTACCCCGTGGAGACCGAGATCGCCCGGCTCCGCCAGGTCGGCTGCGAGGTTGTCCAGGAAGGCGACACGCTCAAGGTCACGCCGCCGAGCTGGCGTCCCGACCTCACCGACCCGAACGACCTGGCCGAAGAGGTCATCCGCAACGAGGGCTACGAGAACATCCCGGCCCTCCTGCCGCAGGCTCCTCCGGGGCGCGGACTGACCCGCGGGCAGCGGCTGCGGCGTGCCGTGGGACGGACGCTCGCCGACCGGGGATTCTTCGAGGTTCTGAACTATCCCTTCGTGGGGGTGCGCGACTTCGACCGGCTGCGTCTGGACGAGGATGACGCGCGGCGGACCGCGGTGCGACTCGCCAATCCGCTCAACGACGACGAGCCGCTGCTGCGCACCACCCTGCTGCCCGGCCTTTTCAAGGCCCTGGTGCGCAACGTGGGGCGCGGCTTCACCGACATTGCGCTGTTCGAAATGGGGCTGGTCTACCGCCCCAAGCCGGACGCGCCCGCCAAGGCTCCGATCCTGCCGGTTGACCGGGCGCCCACCGCTGAGGAGCGCGCCACCCTGGAGGCCGCGCTGCCGGAGCAGCCGCGCCACATCGGTGCGGTGCTGGCGGGACAGCGGCTGCGCTCCGGCTGGTGGGGCGGTGGTGAGCCTGCCACGTGGGCCGATGCCATCCACACCGCGAAGGAAGCGGCAAGCGTGGCCGGGGTGGAGCTCATCGTCCGCGCCGCCCAGTACGCCCCCTGGCATCCGGGACGCTGCGCTGCGCTGTACGTGGCCGACGGCGACCGCGAGGTGCTCGTGGGGCACGCCGGAGAGCTGCACCCGCGGGTGATCAAGGCCTACGGCCTGCCTTCGCGGACCTCGGCGCTGGAGATCGACTGGGACCGGATCGAGGCAGCGGCGGCAGCCGCCACCGCGCCGCAGATCTCCACCTACCCGGTGGCAACCCAGGACGTCGCCCTTGTGGTGGACGCGTCCGTGCCCGCGGCCGAGGTGGAGGCGGCACTGCGGGAAGGCGCAGGTGAACTGCTGGAAAGCGTCCGGCTGTTCGACGTCTACACCGGGGATCAGGTCGGTGAGGGCCGCAAGTCGCTCGCGTATGCGTTGCGGTTGCGGGCCCACGACCGCACTTTGACCGTGGAGGAGACCAACCGGATCAAGGATGCTGCCGTGGCAGCGGCCGCGGAACGTACCGGGGCAGTGCTGCGCGGCTGACCGGTTCCAAGCCGTGAGGTGGCGAGGAGTGTGGGGGATCGCCCGACCGGGCGACCCCCACTCGTGTGGAGCATCGTGCGTCAGCCGCAGGGCGTGGCTCGCCGTCTGGGAAACCCGGGGCGGCGGCCTGCCCGCGAGTGCCGCCGCGGCCGCCGTCATCCCAGGACAATGGGGAAAAGATCACCTATCACCATTAGTTATCTAAGAAGATATTTGTGGCGTAGGATGAAATGAGCCGCCCGGGACGGCCGTGAGGGGATGCGCATGGGGACGAAAGCTGGCACCGACACCGAGCAGATCACCGACGAAGACCTGATCACCTGTTGGGGGCTGTTCCACGAAGCGCTCTCGGAGACCACCCCGCTGCTCCTCCAAGGAATCGCCCCGTGCGGGAAAGACATGTCCGGCCCCTGGTTCGAAGTGCTGCTCCGGTTGCAGCGCTCCCCGCACCACCGCCTTCCCATGAGCCAGCTCGCCCGGGAAGTCTCCCTGAGCAGCGGCGGGTTCACCAAACTTGCCGACCGGCTTGAACGCAACGGGTACCTGGTCCGCCAGGCCTGCGCTCTGGACCGCCGCGTCACCTATGCCACGCTCACCAAAAAAGGGCTGGACCTCGCGGAACAGGCCAGGACCAAGCACGTTGCCCTCCTTCGCGAGTATGTGCTGGCCCCCCTCGGGGAGCGCGGCGTGCGCGCCCTAGCCGAACAGGCGCGCAAACTGCGGGACAACTCGCGTCACGCCCGCGAGGAGCTGGGGAAGGGCTGAGACTGCTGTGGGCTGCCCGGGAGCGGCCCGGGGGCAAGAGCTGACCTTTGGCTACAATTCCCCTTCTTCGGGAGAACCGCCCCCCTGGGACCCGGGGCGGAGGTGACACGACAACCGACGCCGGGGACGGGGCAGGCGTCATGCGGGAGCGTTCGGGAAGGCAGACATACCCATGAGACTGATCGCCAGCGCAGCCGAGATGCGTGCCATCCCCCGTTCGAAGGAGTTCCGCAACGGTGCGGTGTCCTTCTGGTACCGCGAACTGGGGCTTCCGAAACGGCGTGCCGCCCTGCCCGGTGACGCCGACTACGACGTCTGCATCGTCGGTGCCGGATACACCGGGCTGTGGACCGCCTACTACCTCAAGAAAGAGCAGCCCGACCTGCGCATCGCGATCCTCGAGCGGGAATTCGCGGGCTTCGGCGCCTCCGGGCGGAACGGCGGCTGGCTGTCCGCGGAGTTCGCTGGCTCCCGGGAGCGCTACGCCAAAGAGCACGGCAAAGGGGCGGTGATCGCCCTGCAGCGCGCCATGATGGCTACGGTCGACGAAGTCATCACGGTCGCCAAGGACGAAGGCATCGACGCCGACATCGTCAAGGGCGGCATGCGCATCGTCGCCACCAACCACGCACAGAAGGCCCGCCTGCTCCAGGAGATCGCCTACCTGCAGGAGTGGGGCTACTGGCCGGAGGACTACTACCTCTTGGAGCCCGACTACGAGCCGATGCTGCGGGTCGACGGGGCAGTGGCGGAAGCGTTCAGCCCGCACGCCGCGCGCATCCACCCCGCCAAGCTGGTCCGCGGCCTGGCCGCCGTGGTGGAGAACCTCGGCGTGGACATCTTCGAAGGCACCGCCGTCACGGAACTGCGGCCGCGCAAGGACGCGCAGCGGCCAGCCGCGGTCGCCGAACAGGGCACGGTACGGGCCGACTATGTCATCCGCGCCACGGAGGGGTTCACCGCGGAGATTGCCGGCTACCGGCGCCAGTGGCTGCCCATGAACTCCTCGATGATCGTGACCGAGCCGCTCAGCCCGGAGGTGTGGAAGCGCATCGGCTGGGAGGGGCACGAAGTGCTCGGGGACGCCGCCCACGCCTACATCTACGCGCAGCGCACCGCGGACGGCCGTATCGCGATCGGGGGGCGCGGGGTCCCCTACCGGTTCGGGTCCGGCCACGACACCAACGGCGCGACCCAGCCGCAGGCGATCGCGGAACTGTGGCGGGCGCTGGCTCGGCTGTTCCCGGCGGCGAGCGAGGCCCCGGTGGTCCACGCTTGGTCCGGGGTCTTGGGCGTGCCGCGGGACTGGTGCCCCAGCGTGTACCTGGACCGCACCAGCGGACTGGGCTGGGCCGGGGGATACGTCGGCAGCGGGGTTGCCACCTCCAACCTGGCGGGGCGCACGCTGCGCGATCTCGTCCTGGAGCGGAACACGGACCTGACGCGGCTGCCGTGGGTGGGCCACCGGGCACGCGACTGGGAGCCGGAGCCGCTGCGCTGGATCGGCACCCACCTCGTCTACGGCCTCTACCGCGGCGCTGACCGCCGTGAGGCATCCCGCACGCTTGAGACGTCCACGCTGGCCGAGCTGGCCACCAAGCTCGCCGGACGCTGACCTCCGGTGGTTGGGCGGGGCACCCGCCCAACCACCGAGCCAAGCCTATACACTAGGTTGCATAATTTTTCAGTCGAGTGCATGATGGTGCACGTCGCACCCTGCTCAGAGGGAGAGAGGTATGGGCTATACGGCGGCGGTCGCCGGCGCCAGCGGGTACGTAGGAGGGGAACTGCTGCGCCTCCTGCTCGCCCACCCCGACATTGAGATCGGGGCACTCACCGCGGGCGGCAACGCCGGGACCCGGCTCGGCGAGCACCACCCTCACCTGACCCCGCTCGCTGACCGGATCCTCACCGAAACCACCCCCGAGACCCTTGCCGGCCACGACATCGTCTTCCTCGCCCTGCCCCACGGCCACTCCGCTGCGCTAGCAGCCCAGCTCGACGCCGACACCCTCATCGTCGACTGCGGCGCCGACTTCCGGCTGGCCGATGCCGCGGCCTGGCAGAAGTTCTACGGCTCTGAACACGCCGGCACCTGGCCCTACGGTTTGCCTGAACTCCCCGGGGCCCGTGCCGCACTGGCCCAGACCCGGCGGATCGCGGTCCCTGGCTGCTACCCCACCTGCGGAACCCTCGCCCTGATGCCTGCTTTCGCGGAGCAGCTCGTCGAACCGGAGGTCGTGGTGGTCGCCGCCTCCGGAACCTCCGGCGCTGGCAAAGCCGCCAAACCCCACCTCATCGCCAGCGAAGTCATGGGGTCGGTGAGCGTCTACGGTGTCGGGGGAGCACACCGGCACAACCCCGAATTCGTCCAGAACCTGTCCGCGGTGGCAGAGACCCCGGTGCGCGTGTCCTTCACCCCGGTCCTCGTGCCGATGCCGCGCGGCATCCTCGCCACCTGCTCGGCACCGCTCAAGCCCGCCATCGGCCTCGACGAAGTCCGCGCCGCCTACCAGCGCCACTACGACGCGGAACCCTTCGTCCACCTGCTGCCCGAGGGACAGTGGCCCACCACCGCGATGACCCTCGGCGCCAACACCGCCGCTGTCCAAGTCACCGTGGACGAAGCAGCGGGCCGCCTCGTCGCGGTCGCAGCCATCGACAACCTCACCAAGGGAACCGCGGGTGGTGCGATCCAAAGCGCCAACCTTGCCCTCGGCCTCCCCGAAACCACCGGACTCCCTATGACTGGAGTGGCACCGTGAGTGTTACCGCGCCTTTAGGCTTTCGGGCGGCAGGAGTAGCCGCCGGCATCAAAGACGGCGGCCAGCGCGACGTCGCCGTCGTCATCAACGACGGCCCGCACCACTCCGCCGCGGCAGTCTTCACGAAGAACCGGGTCAAGGCTGCACCGGTGCAGTGGTCCCAGCAGGCCGTCGCCGACGGCCAAGTGCGCGCCGTCGTCCTCAACTCTGGGGGCGCCAACGCCTGCACCGGGGCCGCGGGCTTCCAGGACGCGCGCACCACCGCGGAACACCTGGCCGCAGCGCTCAACGACTCCGCGGACCGGATCGTGGTCTGCTCCACCGGTCTCATCGGGGAACGCCTGCCCATGCCGAAACTCCTTGCCGGAGTGGACGCCGCAGTGGCGGAGGCGGCGCGCGACGGCGGCCTCAACGCGGCCGACGCTATCCGCACCACAGACACCGTCTCCAAAATCGCCTTCCGCCGCGGCAGCGGCTACACCATCGGCGGCATGGCTAAAGGAGCGGGCATGCTCGCCCCGTCGCTGGCCACCATGCTGTCGGTCCTCACCACCGACGCCGTGCTCACCCCCGAGCAGTGCACCGCCCTACTGCGCGCCGCCACCGAAGTGACCTTCGACCGGCTCGACACCGACGGCTGCACCTCCACCAACGACACCGTGGTGCTCATGGCCAGCGGCGCTTCCGGCACCACCCCGGACGAGGCAGAGTTCTCCCGCCTGCTCACCGAAGTCTGCCAGGACCTGTGCCGCCAACTCCTGGCCGACGCGGAAGGCGCGACCAAAGCCATCGCCATTGAAGTCGTGGGCGCGGCCAGCACCGACGACGCGGTCACCGTCGGACGCGCTATCGCCCGCAACGCCCTCTTCAAATGCGCGATCTACGGAGAGGACCCCAACTGGGGACGCGTCCTCGCCGCAGTAGGCACTACCGACGCCGTCTTCGAACCGGACAACATCAACGTCGCCATCAACGGCGTATGGGTGTGCCGGGGCGGATCGGTCGGCGACGACCGCGCCAAAGTCAACCTCAAACCCCGGGACGTCACCGTCACCGTCGACCTCTCCGCGGGCTCCGCCTCCGCCACAGTGTGGACCACCGACCTGACCGTCGACTACGTACACGAGAACTCGGCCTACTCCACATGATCTCCAGAACCCGCCAGGAAGCCCTGGACAAGGCGAAGACCCTCATCGAAGCGCTCCCCTGGCTGAGCGCCCTCCACGGCAAGACCGTGGTCGTCAAATACGGCGGCAACGCCATGACCGACCCGGACCTGCGGGCGCGCTTCGCTGAGAACATCGTGTTCCTGCGGTACGCCGGCCTGCGCCCCGTCGTCGTCCACGGAGGCGGCCCGCAGATCAACGCGCACCTGGAACGGCTCGGCGTGGAAAGCACCTTCACCGCCGGGCTGCGGGTCACCACGCCCGAGACGATGGAGATCGTCCGCATGGTCCTCGTCGGCCAGGTCAACCGCGAGATCGTCGGGCTCATCAACGAGCACGGCCCCTTCGCCGTCGGCATGTCCGGTGAAGACGCCCACCTGTTCACCGCCGAACGCAAATACGCCATGGTCGACGGCGAACCCGTCGACATCGGACTCGTCGGCGAAGTCGTGGACGTCCAACCCGGGGCCGTGCGCAGCCTGCTGGACGACGGACGCATCCCCATCATCTCCAGCATCGCCCGCTCCGCCGAAGGCGGCGTGTACAACGTCAACGCCGACACCGCGGCCGCGGCACTGGCCGTGGCTTTGGGCGCCGCCAAACTCATCGTGCTCACCGACGTGGAAGGCCTCTACGCCGACTACCCGGTCAACTCGGAGCTCATCAGCCACATGACCGCCAGCGAGCTGGAGGAAATGCTGCCGACCCTGTCGTCCGGCATGGTGCCCAAGATGGAAGCCTGCCTGCGCGCAGTCCGCGGCGGCGTCCCCCAAGCGCACGTCCTCGACGGGCGCATCCCCAACGCGATGCTGCTCGAGATCTTCACCGACGAAGGAGTCGGCACCATGGTCCTGCCGGACAAGGATCCCGCCGGGGGTGACGCATGAGCGCCACCGAACAGTTGCAGAAACGCTTCGAAGCGGTCCTCATGCCCAACTACGGCATCCCGCCCGTGGCCCTGGTCCGCGGCGAAGGATGCCGGGTCACCGACGCCGACGGGAAGACCTACCTCGACCTCATCGCCGGGATCGCGGTGTCGTCCCTGGGATACGGGCACCCCGCCCTGGTCGCAGCAGTCACCGAGCAGGCCGCCACCCTCATCCACACCAGCAACCTGTTCCTGCACGAACGGGAAGTCGAACTCGCGGAGAAACTCGTCAGCCTGCTCGGCGGGTCCGCGCGGGTCTTCTTCGCCAACTCCGGCACGGAAGCCAACGAGGCAGCGCTGAAACTCGTCCGACGTGCCGCGGGACCGGAACGCACCTACTACGTCTCCACCGTGGCCGGCTTCCACGGCCGCACCTCCGGCTCGCTCGCCCTCACCGGCAAACCCGCGATTCGGGACCCGTTCGGCCCCTTCAACCTGGACGTGCGGTTCGTCCCCCACGGCGACGTGGCAGCGCTGCGCGAAGCCGTCACCGACCAGTGCATCGCGGTCTTCGTCGAGCCCGTGCAAGGGGAGGCCGGAGTCGTCCCGGCCCGGCCAGGCTACCTGGCCGCGGTCCGCGAGATCTGCGACGCCACCGGAGCCGCCTTCGTCCTCGACGAGATCCAAAGCGGGATCGGCCGCACCGGGCACTGGTTCGCACACCAGGCCGAAGGGGTCCGCCCCGACGTCCTCACCCTCGCCAAAGGACTCGGCGGTGGACTGCCGATCGGGGCCTGCGTGGGCTTCGGCCGGTACGGCACCGCCTTCGCCAAAGGCGACCACGGGTCCACGTTCGGCGGCAACCCCGTGGCAGCCGCGGCAGCCCTCGCCGTCCTCACCACCATCGAACAGGACCGGCTCCTGGAATCGGTCACCGAACTGGGGGAGCTGCTCGCCGCCGAAATCACCGGCATCGGCCACCCCCTGGTGGCGGCAGTGCGCGGCGTCGGCCTGTGGCGCGGAATCCAGCTCACCGCACCGGCAGCCGCCCACGTCCAAACCCGCGCGGCCGAAGCCGGGTTCCTCGTCAACGCTGTCACACCCGAGGTGGTCCGCCTGGCCCCGCCGCTCATCATCACCAGGGCCGAAATCCTCGAGTTCACCCGGGCACTCCCGGACATCCTGAACGCCGCCGCCCGCGACGCTGAGGAGGACCAGCGACGATGACCGTCGACGGCGCGAAGTCCGCACCCCCCACCAAAGCAGCCCGCCACGCCAAGATCACCGAACTGCTCACCAAGTACGCTGTTCGTTCGCAGAACGAACTGGCCCGGCTGCTCGCTGAGGAGGGGGTCCAGGTCACCCAAGCCACACTCTCCCGGGACCTGGACGAATTGGGCGCGGTCAAACTCCGCACCGTCGACGGCAACCTCGTCTACGTACTCCCCGGGGAGGGCGGGGAACGCCTTCCCCGGGCCCACGCCGACGAACTTGAGTTGGAGCAGGTCTCCAACCCACGGTTGAGCCGACTAGCCGAAGACCTGCTGGTCTCGGCCGAGGCCTCGGCCAATATCGTCGTCGTCCGCACACCGCCGGGGGCAGCCCAGTACCTGGCCTCGGCAATCGACCACAGCGACATCCCCGCCATCCTGGGCACCATCGCGGGAGACGACACCATCCTGGTCGTCGCCCGCGACCCCCAAGGCGGGGAAGAACTCGCAGCCACGCTGCTGCGGTTCGCCAACCGGCGCGTCTAGCCGAGGCCTGTCACACGACCATCGACCCGGATGCCGCCGCATCCGTTCTGTTGCACTAGGAGAGACATCCATGACCGAGCGGGTCGTACTCGCATACTCAGGAGGACTCGACACCTCCGTGGCTATCGGCTGGATCGCCGAAGAGACCGGGGCTGAAGTCATCGCGGTCGCCATCGACTGCGGCCAAGGCGGAGAGGACATGGAAGTCATCCGCCAGCGGGCCCTGGCTTGCGGCGCGGTGGAGGCGGTCATCGCCGACGCCAAGGAGGAGTTCGCCAACGACTACTGTGTGCCGGCCATCCAAGCCAACGCGCTCTACATGGACCGCTACCCGCTGGTCTCCGCGCTGTCGCGGCCGCTGATCGTCAAGCACCTGGCCGAGGCTGCGCGCTACCACGGGGCCACCATGGTCGCGCACGGCTGCACCGGTAAAGGCAACGACCAGGTGCGTTTCGAAGCGGGCCTGGCAGCGCTCTTCCCCGAGCTGAAGGTCCTCGCCCCGGTCCGGGACTCGGGCATGACCCGCGACAAGGCGATCGCGTTCGCTGAAGAGAAGGGTCTGCCGATCGACGTCACCAAGAAGTCGCCGTACTCCATCGACCAGAACCTGTTCGGCCGCGCCGTGGAGACCGGCTTCCTGGAGGACATCTGGAACGGCCCCATCGAGGACATCTACGACTACACCCAGAACCCGGCCGAGCCGCGGGAGCCCGACGAGGTCGTCATCACCTTCACCGCCGGGGTGCCCACCGCCCTCGACGGCAAGGAGCTCAGCCCGCTGGAGATCATCCAGGAGCTGAACCGGCGCGCCGGCGCCCAGGGCGTGGGCCGTATCGACATGGTCGAAGACCGCCTGGTGGGCATCAAGAGCCGCGAAGTCTACGAGGCGCCCGGCGCGATCACCCTCATCACCGCGCACCAGGAGCTGGAGAACGTCACCGTCGAACGCGAGCTGGCCCGCTTCAAGCGCTGGGTAGACCAGCGGTGGGGCGAGCTGGTCTACGACGGCCTGTGGTTCTCCCCGCTGAAGAACGCGCTGGACAAGTTCATCCTCGAAGCCAACAAGCACGTCACCGGCGACATCCGGATGGTGCTGCACGGCGGCCGGGCCGTGGTCACCGGTCGGCGCAGCGAGGCCTCCCTCTACGACTACCACCTGGCCACCTACGACAGCGGCGACACCTACGACCAGAGCCTGGCCCGCGGATTCATCGACATCTGGAGCATGCCCGCCAAGATCGCCAACATGCGCGACCGCCGGCTCTCCTGACCCGGAGCCCGCACTGAGGTGGCGTCCCGCACACCCCGGGGTGTGCGGGACGCCTGTCCCGTGTTCCACCAAACCATCGACTGTTAAAGGACCCATCGTGGCCCACGAGCCCGACAGCCAGACCGTACGCCTGTGGGGCGGCCGTTTCAGCGGCGGCCCGTCCGAAGCACTGGCCCGCCTCTCCCAAAGCACCCACTTCGACTGGCGGCTCGCCCGCTACGACATTGCGGGATCCCGCGCCCACGCCCGTGTCCTGCACGCAGCGGGCCTGCTCGACGACGCGGAACTCGCGCAGATGCTGCGCGGGCTGGACCAGTTGGAGGCTGACGTCGCCTCCGGCGCTTTCACACCCAGCCCTGACGACGAGGACGTGCACACCGCGCTCGAACGGGGCTTCATCGAACGGGTCGGCCCGGAACTGGGCGGACGGCTGCGCGCCGGGCGGTCCCGCAACGACCAGATCGCCACGCTGGTGCGCATGTACCTGCGCGAAGAGGCCCGCGCGATCACCGCGCTCCTCCTCGACCTGGTCGCAGCACTGGCAGACCAGGCTGAAGCCAACCTCGACGTGCCGATGCCGGGCCGCACCCACCTGCAGCACGCCCAGCCGGTGCTGCTGGCCCACCACCTGATGGCGCACGCCTGGCCGCTGATCCGCGATATCGAACGGCTGCGCGACTGGGACCGGAGAGCCGACATGTCGGCGTACGGCTCCGGGGCGCTCGCCGGATCCTCCCTGGGACTGGACCCTGAAGCGGTCGCCGCGGAACTGGGTTTCTCCCGGTCGGTGCCCAACTCCATCGACGGCACTGCAGCCCGCGACGTGGTGGCCGAGTTCGCTTTCGTGGCGGCGATGATCGGGGTGGACCTGTCCCGGATCTCCGAGGAGATCATCCTCTGGGCCACCAAGGAGTTTTCGTTCATCACCCTGGACGACGCGTTCTCCACCGGGTCGTCGATCATGCCGCAGAAGAAGAACCCGGACATCGCCGAACTCGCCCGGGGCAAGGCAGGGCGGCTTATCGGCGACCTGGCGGGCCTGCTCAGCACCCTCAAAGGGCTGCCGCTCGCCTACAACCGCGACCTGCAGGAGGACAAGGAGCCGGTCTTCGACGCCGTCGACACCCTCAAAGTCCTGCTTCCCGCGTTCACCGGCATGGTCGCCACCCTCACCGTCAACCGGGAGCGGATGGCGGAACTAGCCCCGCAGGGGTTCTCGCTCGCCACCGACATCGCCGAATGGCTGGTGCGGCAGCGGGTGCCGTTCCGCGAGGCGCACGAGATCGCCGGGGCATGCGTGCGGGTCTGCGAGGAACGCGGCATCGACCTGCCCGACCTCAGCGACGCGGACCTGGCCGCCATCTCCCCGCACTTGACCCCGCAGGTGCGCGAGGTCCTCACCGTCCAAGGGTCGCTGGAGTCGCGGGCCGCCCGAGGCGGGACTGCCCCGGCGCGGGTCCGGGAACAGCTCGCCGAACTGCGGAAGGCGATCGACGACCACCGCGCCTTCACCCAGTCGCACGCGTGAGAGCGCAGGGCGGACGGGGACCCCTGTCCGCCCTGCACTGTCGAAAGAGGAAGCACGCGACGCAGGACCGGTTTGGTCAAAACCCTCACACACGCCCCTCGTTTCCGGTAGCGTCCCTTCACGGCACCGCTGGTACGAACACCATGACGATGGGTAGTTGGCGTGTCGCGGTGCGGGGAGGACACCATGAGCGGGCCGGACGGCACCAGACGCGGGATCAAGACACAACTCAACAAGATTGTGCTGATCCCCGCGATCACTTTCCTTGTCCTTTTCGTCGTACTCAGTGTGGCCACGGTCACCCAGGCCCTGGTCCTGCGTGCGGCAGCCGCAAAAAGCGAGGAAGGCTCCCGCCTCTATGCCGCGCTCGTCGAGCTGCAGGCAGAGCGGGAACTCGCCCTCCAATACCTGGCCGATCCGTCCCCCGAAGTCCTGGGACTGCTCCGCACCCAGCAGGCAGGGACCGACGAGGCACTGGCCGAGATCCGCCTCACCGAGGACGACCTTGCCGAAGCCGATTTCCGCTCCGCGCTCAACCAGCGGGAGACCCTGCGCAAGGACATCGCCGCCCGGCGGATCAACCGGAGCGAAGCCCACCGCGGCTACAGCGCCATCATCGCCGCGGGCATCGACCACTACGCGATCCACAGCCGGAAGTTCGGCGACGGCGAAGCCGTGGCCACGGGCGGCGCCTTCGTGCAGACCATGCGCACCCAGGAGACTTTCGCGCAGGCCGATGCGCTGATCGCCGGGGCACAGGTCGCCGGAGAACTCACCGAAGCCGAGCGCATCATGTTCTCCGGGCTGATCAACGAGCTGGAGCGGCGGCTCAACGAACTCCGCTGGGCGCTCTCCGAACCCGCGGCCCGCTACTACGCCGCTCTCGCCGAGTCCACGGAATGGGAGAGCATGGTCGCCAGCGCGGGGCAGATCGCCAACTGGCGGCCGACCGAGGACCCCGTCTTCGGCGGATGGTCCGAAACCCTGCCCACGGCCGTGGCCGTATGGGACACCGACGCGGTCAGGGTCAACGAGACCCTCGTGGCGATGACCGAAGCCCAAGCCCAGGTCACCATCGAAACCACCCAGGACGCCAGCGCCCAAGTGTTCTCCACGGCGATCGGCGGCTCCATTCTGGCGCTGTTCGCCGGCGCACTCGCCTACGGCATCGCCTCCAAGACTGCGACCCGGCTCACTGGACGGCTGTCCCAGCTCCGCCAGGACACCCTGGACCTGGCCCGAAACGAACTGCCGGACATCGTCCGCCGCCTCGAACAAGGCGAAGAGGTGGACCTGCAGACCCAGCCGCGCCGCCTCGACTACGGCAACGACGAGATCGGCCAGGTCGCCGACGCATTCAACACCGCCCAGCGCACGGCAGTGGCCGCTGCCGCGCGCCAAGTCGAGATCCGCTCCGGCGCCAACCGGGTGTTCTTGGCCCTCGCCTACCGCGACCAGTCGCTGCTCCAGCGCCAGCTCCGCTTGATCGACCAGATTGAACGCCAAGAAGAGGACCCGGACCTCATGGACCGCCTCTTCCAGCTGGACCACCTGGCGACTCGCGGACGGCGCAACGCAGAGAACCTCATCATCCTGGCCGGGGGCCAGCCAGGCCGACGGTGGCGTTCCCCCATTCCCCTCATCGACGTGCTGCGCAGCGCGGTCTCCGAGACCGAGGACTATGCCCGGATCACGGTGCTGCCCACCCCGGACGTGGCGCTCCTCGGCCAAGGAGTCGCCGACGTGATCCACCTCTTCGCGGAACTTGTGGAGAACGCTGCCCGCTACTCGCCGCCGCACACCCGCGTTGAGGTGTACAGCGAGCGGGTATCGAAAGGGGTCGCCGTCGAAGTCAGAGACCAGGGCCTGGGCATGAGCGAGGAGAGCCTGGCCGAGGCCAACAACCTCTTGGCTCACCCGCCTGAATTCGACGTGGTGGCCCTGGGCGAGAACGTCCGGCTCGGCTTGTTCGTGGTGGCCCGGCTCGCCGCCCGGCACAACATCCAGGTGCGGCTCCGCTCCGGCCCCGACGGCGGGACCCAGGCGATTGTGCTGATTCCGGACACCTTGGTCGTGGAGACACCCCCCGACGACCTCGATCTGGGACCGTACGAGGCGGAGCGCGACAACCGGTCGTCTGCCTCCCGGACCGCGCCGCCCGCTCCTCCTGCCGTGCCTGCCGCTCCCCCAGTGCCCGAACCGGCCTCCCCGGCGGGAACCGTGTCCCGTGACCCGAACGACCCTCGGCCCCCGCTGCCGAAGCGTCAACGGCAGACTCATCTCGCCGCCCCCTTGCGGGACGCTGGAGCACCGGACCCTTCCGCTACCCAGCCCGCGGCAACCCCCCGCCGGCCGTCAGAGGAGGCGCGCCGCATGATGGAAGCCTTCCACCGCGGCACCCGCAAAGGGCGGGAGAGTAGAGCGACACGGTCCCCTGAGTCCGTGACTGAGTAGGTGCTCCTATGCGGCGGCACGTGTGCGAAGCCTTCGTCGGCCCGCGTTCGGCCTCGCGGTCCACTCCGGAACCACGCGGGGCCTGCTCGGTACTGTGGCCAATCGTCCGCGCACAGTGGGCTGGGATGGGCTGCCCGGAGAGTGGACGACCGAACGAAACCGCAGGAACACACGAAGGAATGGGAAGCAGATGAGCAACGCCTCGGAAAATCTCAACTGGCTCCTCGACGACCTGGTCGACCGGGTCGTCGGCGCGGACCACGCCATCGTGCTGTCCGCTGACGGTCTGCTCATCGGCAGGTCCCGTGGCCTCACCGACGAAGAAGGGGAGCATCTCTCCGCGGTTGCCTCAGCATTCCAGAGCCTGGCACGCGGCACCAGTCGGCAGTTCAAGGGCGGCCGAGTGCTGCAGACAGTCGTGGAGATGGAGCACGCCTACCTGTTCGTCACTGCCGCGGGCGAGGGCGCGTGCATGGCAGTGCTCGCGGCTGAGGACGCCGACGTGGGGATGATCGCCTACGAAATGAACAGCCGCATCAAGCGAGTCGGACAGTTCCTCACCAGTGCCCCGCGCCATCCCGAAGCCGCCGGCCGGGTATCAACCGGGTCATGACAGACCACCACGGCACTGGTAGAGGCCCGCACTGGGAGGAAGACGCAGGGCCTCTCGTCCGCCCCTATGCGGTCACCGGGGGCCGCACCCGTCCCGCGGAGAGCCAACTGGACATGATCAGTACGGTTGTCGCCTCCCGGAGGGAAACGGGCATCACCCATCTGCTGCCGGAACACCGCGCGATTCTGCGGCTGTGCCGTTCCCCCGTGTCGGTAGCTGAGATCGCTGCCCGGGTAGACCTGCCGATCACCGTGGTCAAAGTGCTGCTCGGTGATCTCGTCACCCAAGGCTTCGTGCTGGCTCGAGCACCCATGCCTCCTCGGGCTGCTACCTCTGAAATGACTCTGCTGCAGGCGGTGCTCGATGGCATTCGCAGACTCTAGCTCCGCAGACGCTCCCGTGCTCCCCGCGGCGCTCAAGGTTCTCATCGCGGGCGGGTTCGGCGCGGGGAAGACCACGATGGTCGGCTCGATTAGTGAGATCACCCCGCTGAGCACCGAGGAGGTGATGACCGAGGCCAGTCTGGGGGTGGACGACCTGTCCGGCGTGGAGAACAAGACGACCACCACGGTGGCGCTGGACTTCGGTCGGATCACCATCAGCCCTGAGCTGGTGTTGTACCTGTTCGGTACCCCGGGTCAGGAGCGGTTCTGGTTTATGTGGAACGAGCTGGCTGCCGGGGCGCTGGGTGCGGTGGTGCTTGCCGACACCCGGCGGTTGGAGACGTGTTTTCCCTCGGTGGACTTCTTCGAACGGCGCGGTATCCCGTTTGTGGTCGCGGTGAACTGCTTCGACGGGGCTCCGAACTACACCGGCACAGAGATCCGGAAAGCAGTCGATCTCGCTGAGGACGTGCCCGTCGTCCTGGGGATGCCCGTGATCGCACGTCCTGCGCCCACATGCTCATCACCCTGGTGCAGCACATCATGCGACGCCGCGAGTCAGCCCAGGTCCGCGAGACTGCCACGCAAAGTACCGCAACCATGGGATGATCCGTTATCACGGTGCGATCTTCACGGCTGAGAATCGACCGTGATAGGCCCAGTACCTCCAATCGTTACTATCACTCGCGTGAGTTCAGACGGTATGCACAATTCTGACCGGCTTCCTCCCCGTATCACCTCAAGACGGCGGCGTTCGGGGCGGCATCGCGACCCGTTGTCCTTCGACAAGTGGGTGGGCACGCCACCCCTGGTCCTCGTCGCCTTTGGCACACCCGAGGGCGACAGGAGCGGTTTCGCTACCGAGATGGTGGATTTCGTCCGTCCCTACCGGCCCGAGCCAACCCTGCACTTCGCCTACACCCAGGGAGAAGCGGACCGCATTGTCGCGCTCCTCAAGGACATCGCGGTGCAGCGCGACGAGGAGCAGCGGGACTCTGACCCGTGTGACGCCGTCATCGTTCCTTTGGTGGCAGGACCGCACCAGCCCACGTTGAACGCCATCACCCAGGCGATCCAGGCCACCGGTCTGCAGGTGCGGGTCACCGACCCGCTGGGACCGCACCCCATGCTCGCCGAAGCTCTCCACCTGCGGCTGGCTGAGGCATCCTACGTGCGTGCCGACCGGATGCGGCTGATCAGTGTGATGGCACCCAGTGACACGATGGCCGACGGAGTGCTGGTCGGCTCGGTCGGCGGTCCGGACGCGTTGAACGCTGCCGGGGTCACCGCGGTGCTCCTCGCCGCACGCTTGGGTATCACCGTGCTTCCCGCAGCACTGGACGACCCCGCGAATCTTGAGCAAGCGTTTGCGCAACTCGCTGCCGCCGGGTGCCGTCGTCCGGTGATCGCGCCCAGCATCATGGGGCAGGAGATCTCCCCTGCCGAGATCAACGCTCTGGCGGCCAAGCACGGGGCCCGCGTCAGCGCTCCCCTGGGGGCGAACACCATCACCGCCAAGATCGTGGCGCTGCGCTACGCCGAACTGCTCAACACCCTGGGAGTGGAAAAGCAGCCCACCCTGGAGGACCTGCCAGCGCCAGTGGGGGCCCGACACCGCAAGGAGAACTGATCCGTCGCCTTTGGGGCCCCCACAAAGTAATAACTGATTGTCACAAAGTGGCCACTTAACGCGATGGGTTTCGGTACGGTCGTCCCCTGAGGGGGAAGACCATGACCACGTGCGAACACAACCCAGCCGGTAAAGGCGCTATTCGCGGTCAGCTCATCCGGATGGTGCTCATTCCCAGCGTCAGCTTCCTGCTGTTATGGGCCCTGCTGACCGCCACGAGCACCACGGGTGCGCTCCGCCTGGCAGGCACAGTCCATCGAGGCGAGGCCGGAATACGAGCGTTGAGCCTGATCGCCGCGGAACTGCGCGCCGAACGAAAATCGACCCAGGAATTTCTCGGCGACGGTTCCGCGGCGACCCACGGCGCACTTCAGGAAGCCCGAGAGCACACAGACACGATCTTTGCCCGGCAGCGCCGGCAGGCTTCGCGTCTACTCGGTTCCGCCGACACCGAACTCGACGACCGCCTCCGCGACTTTTTTGCGGCGTGGAAAGGCCTGCCCGCGCTCCGCGAAAAAGTCGACCAGCGGAAGATCGACCGGGAGACCGCCCTCCAGGAGTACACCTCGGTCCTCTCCGCGATCCTTCTCGTCAACGACGCCATCGTCGCCCGGCTGCACGGTGACGGCCCGCACACCGACGGGGCTATTGCGCTGGAACTCATGCGCGCCCAAGACCGCTACGCCCAAGCCGACGCCCTGCTGGCCGGAGCGTCCGCCGCAGGCGGCATGGGGTACTCCGAGACCGCGCATTTCACCTTCCTCACCGCCTCCTACCGGGACACGCTCGACCGGATCGGCCCGGAACTCAGCTCACCGGCCCGCACCGCCCACCAAGCGCTCCACCAGTCCCCCTCCTGGATCACCTTGCAGGAACTCAGCCTGCAAGTGCTGTCCCGACCCCCGGTGGTCAACTCGTCCGAAACCGCCGAGTTCAACACCGAGATCCCCGTAGCCGCCACCGAATGGCAGCGCGTCATGGACGTCACCGACCCCCTGTTCCAACGGCTGGTGACCGCCCAGACCGAAACCGTGCTGGACAACGCCAAAGCAGCGGCGCTGCAGGCGGTAGTCGTGACCGTCGTGGGCTGCCTCATCGTGCTCCTGGCAGGAAGCGTCGCCATCGTCTACGCTCTACGCCTCGCCCGCAGACTGATCGGACGGCTGCACCGCCTCCACTCGGAGACGTTGGCGGTCGCCGACAGCCGTCTCCCCGAGATCGTCGCCCGTGCGTCCACCGGGGCCCGAGTGGACGTCACCGCTGGGCTGCCCACACTGCGCTACGGCACGGACGAGATCGGCAGGGTCGCTGACGCGTTCAACACCGCGCAGCGCACCGCGGCAGCCGCGGCCGTACGGCAGGCAGAGATCCGGGAAGGAGCCAACCGGGTTTTCCTCGGCATCGCGCAACGCAACCAGAGGCTCATCCACCGGCAGTTGTGCCTGCTCGACGAGATCGAATCCGCTGAAGACGACCCGGTTGCCCTGCGCCGCCTCCTGCGCCTGGACCACTTGGTCACCCAGGGGCGCCGCTACGCCGACAACCTGCTCATCCTCGCCGGGGCAGGAACTGCCCGGCAGTGGAAAGACCCGATGCCGCTGATCGACGTGCTGCGCGCCGCAAGCTCCGAAATCGAGGAGTACACCCGCGTGCGACTGTGCTCCGTGGTGCAGACCAGAGTGCACGGACATGCGGCGGCCGATGTCACCCACTTGCTTGCCGAGCTCGTGGAGAACGCCGTCAACTTCTCCCCGGAACCAGCCCAGGTGGATATCGACACCAAGAGCACCCCCGACGGGGTGGCCGTGGAGGTGGTGGACCGCGGCATCGGGATGGACCCCGACCAGTACGCCCGGCTCAACGCCACCCTGGCCCAGCCGCCGGAGTTCGACGTGATGGCGTTGTCCGCCGAACCCCGCCTCGGCCTGTTCGTGGTGGCCCGCTTGGCGGCCCGCCACGGGATCACCGTCACCCTGGAGCCGTCTCCCTACGGGGGCGTGCTCGCGCGGGTCACGCTCCCGAACAGCCTCCTCGACCAGCCTCGCGAATCCGCTGCTGCCTGCTCCCCACCGAAGGAGCTGTCCGGGATTCCCGTGGCGGAGGAAGACAGCGAGGGCTCTTCCACCGCCGAGGACTCACCGGTCCAGCCGGGAGCGACGCCATGACCGGGCTCTCCACCTCTGATCCGGGCCGGCTGCTGCGGCCGTTCGCCTTGGCCTTGAAGGACAGTGATGACACGGCCCTGGTCCTGGACCTGGCCAGCATGGTCGTCGCGGTCCATCCCCCTGAGGAGGGGTACGAGACCGCTCCGGAACAGGAAAAAATCCTCCGTCTCTGCGCGGTCCCGCACTCCGTCGCGGAGATCGCCGCCGCGCTGGATATCCCGCCCAGCCTCGCTCGCCTGCTGGTCAGCGACATGGTTGCGGAAGGGGCCCTGCGGGTGGGCGCCACACCCGATCCGCGCCCGACCGGCTCGCTGCTCCAGGCGGTGCTGGAAGGGCTGCAAGCCCTCTGAAAAGACTGCGGTCCCGGCACGGCGCCCAGCCGGGACCAGCGCCATGGCGCGCAGGCGGAGAGGGTCACGCCTCTGCGGACAGGCTTCGTAGCCGAGTGCTCTAGCGTATGAAGTCAAGAGCGCGGACCTGCCCCCGGCGGGGAGGCAGCACCGCCGTCGCATCGGTTCGCGCGACAAACCGATACCGTAGGGAAGCGGTCGGTGAACCCCAGGTGGCCCGGCCATCGAAGTCTGAAGAGCCGTTACGGAAAGACCCCATGACCGACATCATCGACGACCTGCAGTGGCGCGGACTCATCGCGCAGACCACCGACCTTGACGACCTGCGCAAGGCACTCGCTGATGGCCCGGTCACCCTCTATTGCGGCTTCGATCCCACAGCGGGAAGCCTGCACGTCGGGCACCTGACCCAGGCACTGACCCTGGCTCGCTTCCAACGAGCGGGACACCGCCCTATCGCTCTGGTCGGTGGGGCTACCGGGATGATCGGCGACCCCAAGCCCAACGCGGAGCGCACCCTCAACTCGCCGGAGACTATTCGGCAGTGGGTGGGGAACCTGAAGCGGCAGCTGTCATCGTTCCTCGAGTTCACCCCTGAGGGCGCGGAGCCGAAACCCACGGACGCCCTGCTGCTGGACAACGCGGAGTGGCTTGGAAAGCTGACGGCGATCGGGCTGCTGCGGGACATCGGCAAGCACTTCAGCATCAACCAGATGCTGGCCCGGGAGACCGTCAAGACCCGGCTTGAGGGCGCGGGCATGAGCTACACCGAGTTCAGCTACGTCCTCCTGCAGTCCTACGACTATGTGGAGCTGTACCGCAGGCACGGGTGCACGCTCCAGATCGGCGGCAGCGACCAGTGGGGCAACATCACCGCCGGCCTGGACCTTATCCGCCGCATGGAAGGAAACGAGCCGCACGGTCCGGCGCACGCACTGACCACTACTCTGCTCACCAAGGCCGACGGCACCAAGTTCGGCAAGACCGAGAGCGGAGCAGTGTGGCTGGACCCCGAACTCACCAGCCCGTACGCCTTCTACCAGTTCTGGTTCAACTCCGACGACCGGGACATCCCCCGCTACCTGCGGATCTTCAGCTTCCGGTCCCGCGAGGAGATCGAGGAGCTGGAGCAGAAGACCATTGAACGCCCTGCCGAACGGGCAGCGCAGCGGGCTCTCGCTGAAGAGCTGACCACCTTGGTCCACGGCGAGCAGGAGTGCCGCAACGTCATCGAGGCCAGCAAGGCGCTGTTCGGCCACGGCACTCTCGCCGACCTGAACCCCGACACTCTGGGGGCTGCGCTGAAGGAGGTGCCGCACGTGGAACTCTCGGGAACCGTCCGGGAGCTTCCCCCGCTGGTGGACCTCTTTGCGTCCACCGGTCTGGTGCCCAGCAAGTCAGCGGCCCGTCGCACCATCCAGGAGGGCGGCGCTTACTTGAACAACGCCAAGGTCACCGACATCGAGGCCCGGGTGAGTGAGGCAGACCTCCTGCACGGGCGCTACCTCGTGCTCCGCCGCGGCAAGCGCAACGTCGGGGGAGTCATCCTGCGCTAGCGCTTCGGTGGAGTAGCCGTAGCCCCCACTGGATGGGCCGTCAATCTGCTGTGCGGATGTTTACGGCTCGCCAGTGGGGGAAGAACACCTTTCGCTACGATGTTGAATAGAGCGCACGAGCGGGACAGCAGACGTTCCCTGACGTGCCGCAGAGGCCTCACAGAGGCTACTTCGGTATCCCGGGGTAGCGCCCCCGGGCGCCCAGGCATGTTTGACATGCCTAGGACAGCGAACTAAACTCCTGAAACCGCCGTGGGAGACATCTCCCTTTCGAGGTGCCTGCAAGACCACGGCTGCTGGGAGAGACTCCGGTCAGAGCATCCGCGACGACTGGTAGCCTCTCTCCAGGTCCCTCACTTCAGAGGGGCACGGGTACCGGCGCAGTCAGACCAGGGATGGTCTGAAGCACTCGAAGAAGCTGGTACTCTGGAAAAGGAGCTCGAAGAAAGACCAAATGAAAGGTCTGAATTCGACGCTCAGCTCCCGATCAGCAATTTTCGACCGGTGAATTACTGGTTGGAATTGTTGACTGGGATGAGGATGATGTGCCGCATCCGGGGAAGAGCCCGTGTGGGTTTGTAGACGGTTGGCGGTTGTTTCTTGAGAACTCAACAGCGCGTGGTTGTTTCTTGACAGCCGGGTTTGTGTGGTTTTTGGCTCCTTCCTGCCCC